>CBFCYQ010000005.1:0-28949 GCA_965602205.1 uncultured bacterium
TTCGATCCTCAGGTCGGCAAGAGTCTCCCGGCTGCGGTCGCTGACAAGAACCGATACGCCCCTGTCCCCGAGCGCCTTAAAGGCGTCTTCGTCGGTATCGTCGTCACCGAGATAAGCTATTGCGGAATCTTCGGGCGCACCCTCGACAATCTTTTGCACGGCGGTGCCTTTATCGACAGTGTTGATTCTTATCTCCAAACCTCCGTCAAACTCGCGCAGTATCAACCCGAAATCATCAGCCGCATACTGCCACTTTTCACGAACCCTCGCTCTGATAGCCGCTTCCTGCTCTTCGGGTAGCCCGCGCCAGTGGAAGGCGAAACCGAAAGGTTTTCTCTCGGTCCACTCGGCCAGTCCTTCCTGTTCAATCCAATCGTCGATTTGGGCCAGACCGTGACGAATGCGCTCATCGACTTCAATACTGACATAGCCGCCGCCGGCACTCATCCGCTCCAAGCCGTGCGAGCCGAAAAGCTCCGGCAGGCGCGGCAGTTGCAGTAGCGCCACCAGGTCACGCACCGACCGGCCGCTGATAACCACCAGCCTGGTCCGATGAGAAGACACTAAATCATTGAGCACCTCCCGCACCCCGGGGTAGGGATAAGCCTTGTCCCTCTCGATCGTGAACGGCGCCAGGGTGCCGTCGTAGTCAAGCATCAGAATTCTATGAGAAGCAATCGCGATAGACTGATAGAAGTGGGACAGGTCCAGGTCTTTGTTTATCAGTTGCATCGTTTGCCGTCAAACAGCGATCAGATGATCTTCCATGCCGCGTCGATGCCCCAGCATCAGGGTCAGATACTCTCTAAGATGACGTGTTAAAAGGAAATTGTCAGTAACAAATTTTTTGGCCGTGGTCCCCATCTGGTGAATCTTCTCCGGCTGGCGCAGCAATTCTCTTATACGCAGGGCCGCTCCTTCCGGCGTATTCACGAGGTAGCCGGTATGATGATTGTAAACCTGGAGGCGAATTCCGCCGACATTGCCGCCGATAACCGGCTTGCTTTTCCACATGGCCTCGGTTACGGTCAGGCCGAATCCCTCCTGCAGCGATTTCTGAATAACGATGGTCGAGGCGCGTTGAAGGGCATTTATATCGCGATGCGAATCCGGCGGCAGGTTCAAAAGCGTGATACGGTCATCTCCTCTCGCGGCATCCTGCACCTCTTCAAAAACCACCGCGCCCTCAGGGTCATCGGTTGCGCCCCCGCCCGCCAGCACCAGTTGCGCGTCCACCGAGCCGTTGAGCATGCTGAAGGCCTCAATAACACCCACCGGGTCCTTAAAACGATCGAAGCGGGATATCTGGGTCAGAATAGGCAGGTCCCGGGATATGCCGAAACGCGCCAGCGTGCTGTCGATTTCGGCTGCCGACAGATCGCGATTTTTTTCACTGAGCGGATCGATACTGGGCGCCACAATCACCTGAGGGTGATTGAGCGACTGGGCGAAGTCCGGCATCGAGAAAATACTGGAGTCGTATGCGCTGACTTTGGACTTAAGGTAATTCCAGACTTTGCGATTGGGGTGGCTGGCATCGATATGGCAACGCCAGATCCACCGGCCTTTGCGGTAGGGGCATAAATCGAGCAGAAACGCCGGCTGGGGATCGTGAATAAATACGAAATCGGCCTCCTCCAGCAGGGGCCGCATACGCTCGGCATTGGTCGCCAGGGTCTCTTCGTAGGCGTCGATCATAGACTGTGGCAGAGCCAGGGAATTTCCCTGGAGGCCGTTATGAAACGCCTTGGTGGTGTTAAAAAAGGCCTCGTTACCTTCGATGACCTCCCAGGAAGCTATCAACCCCAACTCGTTCATCAGGGGTACCAGCCAGTTCAGGATTTCCGCGACACCGCCGCCTTCTTTGGTCGAATTGACATGAACGACCGTGGCTCCGGCAAGTTCATGAGCCAGTTGCCGAAGTTGCGACATGGCCGGCTCTCCCACCACTGCCTGGTAATCAAGAAGTGTCCTACCGGTCATGGCTGACCCTTTCCGGCTGCAACGATGCCTCGCGGATAATAGTCTCTTTCAGCACCCGCAGGGGCAGGTAGTAAAAATCGATTTTCCCCAGGGCGTTGATCAGTTCTTCACATCCTTTGCCGAACCCTTCCAGCCAGGCCGAGAAATCGTCCGTCCTGTTTTCCGTCCGCCGCCGCGCCTCGATAAAATGATAGTAAATCGAGCTGTCGCTGAGGTGGGGCAACTCGTTAAGCAAATCCTCGGGTGTCTCCAGAAACTTATCGGCATTAAAAACCACCGTGGTGGCCGCCATGAACCGGAAATCCTCACCCCGGGGAACCCACGGGATATACGGGAGCATACTGAGGTGGTCGTCGATTATCTCCAGAACCGCTTCCCGCAGCTCTTCCAGACTCTCGAAAGTGTAGGGGTTTATTACGCCCAGTCTTTCGGCCAGAACCCGGTCGCGCAGATTTCGAGCCGACCAGACGGCGAAATCATTGCTGAACTCCGGATCATCAAACGTAGGGCGAATTTGAGTTTCGCAGAAATGGTGGAACAGACACTCGACCGGGCACACCGCCACCCGTTCGCGCAACTCACGCAGATTGATAGCGGTTTCGATTCCGGCCATACGGGTGATTAGCGCGCAGTCTCTAACTTCAAACGGCATATTGGATTTTTCGGTAGCAAACACCATAGCTTTAGAAATTTGCCCGGTTCCTGTCTCGACGACCAAATGTCATCGCCTCCGACTATATAATATGAACACCGGAAGACTGCAAAGGTTTCTGAGGTGCCGTTCCCCGGGCGGCTCTCCGGTCTGCCGCTCGGCCAGAAAAGCCGCCACCGGGCTTTCCGCTTGCCAAATCCTGAAAAAAAAGTAATTTCAAACCCTTGAATATATGCTGGCGACTGTTATATTTGTCGATACATAGCTGTCATGAGAACCTGGCAGCGAATGCCGGCCACCGTAGCTCAGATGGTAGAGCAACTGATTCGTAATCAGTAGGTCAGCGGTTCGAATCCGCTCGGTGGCTTTTTCTAATGTCTTCGATTTCTCCGGCGAACAAATCATGGTCCGTAACATCCGGTTTCGGCATCAGGCCGTTTGCGGGCGGAAAGATTGCCTTGGCGCAAGTTAACCTTGCGAAAAGCGCCCGCGTTTTGTTACATTAGGGCGCGGTATGTGAAACACGTCACATGAAATTGATTGGGAGAAACCATGAGTTTGGACAAACTGAAGAAACTCGCCAAAGATAGTGCCGTCGAATTCGTCGACCTTAAGTTCGGGGATCTTCTCGGAGTCTGGCATCACATTACATTGCCCGTCTCGTCCCTGGCGCCGCCACTTTTCAAGACCGGCGTCGGTGTCGATGGCTCGTCGCTACCGGGCTTTTCACAGATAGAGAGCGGGGACATGATCATGCTGCCGGACGCGACCACCGCGTTCATCGACCCGTTCTTTGAACGACCCACCCTGTCGTTTATCGGCGAAGTTATGGACGCCGGGGAGAAGATCATGCCGTTCAGCCGCAACCCCCGCCGGGTGGCAGCCGATAGCGAAAGGTACCTGGCCCGTATGCTGAAGGGCGTCAAGGCCGTCCTGGGACCGGAGTTCGAGTTCTACGTCTTCGACCGGGTCACCTTCTACCAGGGGCCGCAAAATGCTTTTTACCACCTGGAGTCAGCCGAATCGACGTGGAATCCGGCCGAAGATGATGAAAACCTCGGTTACAAGATTCCTTACAAGAAAGGCTATCATATCGCGCCCCCGATGGACCGTACCTGTGATTTGAGGTCTCAGATTGCATCCATGCTGGCCGAGGTCGGCGTTGGGCTCAAATATCATCACCATGAAGTCGGCAGCGGCGGCCAGCACGAAATAGAGGTCAAGTTCGACACCCTCCTGAGAATGGCTGATAAATCCATGCTGGTGAAGTACTTCGTCAAAAACGAATGTTTCCGTATGCAGCGATCGGCTACTTTCATGCCCAAACCGCTCTTCAATGAACCGGGGTCGGGCCTGCATGTGCACCAGTATCTGGCCGACGCCCGGGGCTCCCTCTTCTATGACAAAAAAGGTCCTGCCCGTTTTTCGAAAGTCGGCCTTTATTTTATAGGCGGCCTGCTCGAGCATGCAGACTCTGTGCTTGCCCTCACCAACCCTTCGACGAATTCCTTCAAGCGGCTGATACCCGGTTTTGAGGCGCCCGTCGCGGGTACTTACTCGGTCGGCAACCGCACCGCCTGCATTCGCATACCGGGCTACCAGCGAGATCCGAAAACCATGCGTTTCGAGTTCCGTCCGCCCGACGGCACCATGAATCCATACCTGGCCTACCCCGCCATGCTCATGGCCGGGCTTGACGGCATCAAGAACAAGATTGACCCGGGCCTGCCCCTGGATAAAAATCTCGATGAACTTTCCCCGGATGAGCTGGCGCAGATCCACCAGTTGCCGACGTCATTGAACAAATCTCTCAATGCTCTGGAGGGGGACTACCAGTACCTCCTGAAAGGAGGCGTCTTCACCGAAGATTTGCTGGAAGCCTGGATCAAACTCAAGCGTAAGGAGGTCACGGAAATTCGCGTGCGACCGACGCCGTATGAATTTGAGATGTACTACGATCACTGAGCGTCGTTGCGCGACGACTCGTCGGTGCCACGCACCCGGTCGTGGCAACAGGAAGGAAGAAACCGTTCATGGTCGGCGCTGCCTTCGTCGCAATGTCACATGTGACAACACCGCGCCTCCCTGGATGGGCACCTGTTTGATTTAGATTGTGGTTTGTTCATAAATGTGCTATCATGTGGATGGAATTGGTTATATTGATGATTGTCTCGACGATTCCCGCCGTATCGAGACGAGCCGCATGCAGCAGAAATCTTTGTAGACAGAAAGGGTTATAATATGGTTGTGGGCTTTAATGAAAAGGTGCGTACGGACAAGTGGAAGATAGCGTCCCACGTGCTTGATCTGGAAACGTCTATCATACGCGAAATTCTGAAGATATCCTCCCAGCCGGGTGTCATCTCCTTTGCCGGCGGTCTGCCGGCCCCGGAGATGTTCCCTCTGGACGACATGCTCGAGGCGCTGGGAGTGGTGTTCAAAAAGTATGGCCATACGTCGGTGCAGTATTCGTTGTCGAGGGGGATCGCCGAACTGCGGGGACTGATTGCGGAAAGGGCTACCAAACGCGGAACCAAGTCTGAAATTGACAATATTCTCATTGTCTCCGGCGCGCAGCAGGGCATCGAACTGGTGGCGCGTGCCTTTATTGAACCCGGCGATTACATTCTCACCGAGAATCCGACCTACCTGGGGGCGCTCCAGGCCTTCAATTATTACCGGGCGCGCTATGCTACCGTCGAGATGGACGATGAGGGAATGATTATCGATCAGGTCGAACAGCAAATTGAAAAGCGTCATCCGAAACTGATATACACGGTCTCGAACTTCCAGAACCCAACGGGCATCACTATGTCGGAGACGCGGCGACGGGCTTTACTCGAGTTAGCTATCGCCAACGACATTCCCATCCTCGACGACAACCCCTATGGTGATATCCGGTTCGCCGGTAATCCCGTGCCTACCATGAAATCCATCGGTGGTGATGCCGTCATCACCGTTCGAACGTTCTCCAAGGTGCTGGCGCCGGGACTCAGAGTCGGCTGGATGAATGGTCCCCGGGAAATCATGGGACAGTTTGAAAAGGTCAAGCAGTGCTCTGATCTGCACACCAATGCCCTGATGCAGTACATGATTTACGAGTACATGACAGCCGGTAAACTGGAACCGCAGATAGAGCGCATAAAGGTTGATTACCGCAAGAAACGGGACGTGATGCTCCAGGCCATGCGCGACGAGTTCCCCCAGGGAATCCGCTGGACCGAACCTGAAGGCGGGCTTTTCCTGTGGGTGACGTTGCCCGAGCACGTTTCGGCCAAAGGACTTTTCCCGAAGGCCGTCGAGCGCAAAGTCGCTTACGTCTACGGTGAGACCAGCTATCCCAACGGCGGCGGTGATAACACCTTCAGGCTGAACTTCTCCAATGCCTCCCATGAGGACATTGCCGAGGGAATAGGCCGTCTTGGCAAACTCTTCCGCGAGAGCATCTGATCGGATTCGGATCAGTGATTGCCTCTGTAATGATGACAGAAAGCCCGCCGACAGGCGGGCTTTTTTATTGTGAAACCTCGATTTTCTCCGTAAATATCGAATATGCGCCTGCCTTTTGCCAAGTACCACGCCCTCGGTAACGATTTCCTTGTCGTCGAGAACCGGCGGCTCGGAAAGACATCTTTGTCCCGCCTGGCCCGCGAGATTTGTCACCGCCGGACCGGCGTCGGTGCTGACGGCCTTCTTTGCCTGACGACGTCTGCAAAGAAAAAGCCTGCGGCTGATCTGTTCAATGCCGACGGGAGCTGGGCTGAGAAATCGGGCAACGGGTTGAGGATACTGGGTCTGCATCAGCATTTGAATGACAAGCGCCGAAAAAACTTCGTTGTGCGGATGGCCGACCTCGACCATCAGGTTAGCATCGTCAAAACAACCGGCCGGTCCGTACTTGTCAGAACCGATCTCGGATCTCCGGAATTCACCACCGGACTGGTGCCGGTCAGGACGCGAAAAAAGTATTTGATTAACGCCCCGCTGACGATCAACGGTTTCGATTTCCCCGTCACGTGTCTGTCCGTCGGCAACCCCCACACCGTGCTGTTCGTGGACAACTTCGACTTCGATTGGCAGGAACTTGGCGCCGACATCGAGACCGCCCGGGTTTTCCCGAACCACACCAATGTCGAGTTCGTGAAGGTGGTCAGCCGTCGCAAGCTCCTGCTGGCCGACTGGGAGCGCGGGGCGGGGGCTACCGGCTCATCCGGGACCGGCGCGGCCGCCGCCGTCTGTGCGGCGGTTATGACCGGTCAGGCGGGCCGTCGTTGCCAGGTCGTCTTCGATACCGGGTCACTGTC
Source organism: uncultured bacterium (assembly GCA_965602205.1). Lineage (GTDB taxonomy): Bacteria > Zixibacteria > MSB-5A5 > GN15 > FEB-12 > DAOUUR01. The sequence goes on from CBFCYQ010000005.1 coordinate 6,940, forward strand.
GATCGACTGGAAGAGCGAAACCAACAACATCGAACTTACCGGCCCGGCCGAGTTCGTGGCTGAGGGCTTCTACGACTTTGAAAAATAAACTATCCGATGACCCGTTACGCTGTCCCCGAGGAGGACATTATCTGCCGGTTACCGACACCAATCTGCGCGCGTTATGAAAGCAACCTCTGAGATTACGACAACGAAACCTCCCAACGGCATACTGGCTTCATTCAAAGGCGGTGTGACCGATTACGTCAAGAACCTGCGCCTGTTCTCTCGCAACGCCCGGCTGTATCTTTTCGGGTCGTTCCTCATGGGCATCAACTTTCAGGTCTTTCAACTGCTGTTGAACCTCTATCTCAAAGAACTGGGATTTCTTGAAGGGGATATCGGCCGCGTCCTGTCCTCCCGGGCGGTCGGGATGACCCTGATCGCCATACCGGCGGCCCTCGTCCTCAGCCGCATTCGCCTCAAACCGGTACTTCTGGTCAGTTGCGTTCTGTTCGCAGTCTTCAGCTTCTTCATTGCGAGCTACGAGACGTTGATCCTGCAGATGGGATTCGCCATGCTGAGCGCGATGGCCTTCACCTTCTATCGCGTAGCTGCCGCGCCTTTTTATATGCGTAACTCCACCCCTCAGGAACGGACCCACCTCTTTTCGTTCTCCTTTGCCACCATGCTTCTGGCCGGCATGGTCGGTTCCGTCTCTGCGGGAAAGATGGTGACCTATCTGTCGGACGTCACCGGTAACCTTGTGCTCGGATACCGCTATACTCTCTACATGGCTATCGCCGTCGGCCTGCTGGCGCTTATTCCGTTCATGCTGATTAAATCCTCCCGGCCTTCACCCAACGAAGACCGCATAAGCCTCAGCATGGCGCAATTGAGAAAGCGGGGCAAATTCTATTTCAAGATATCGATATCGAATTTCCTCGTGGGTATGGGTGCGGGATTGATCATACCTTTTCTGAACCTCTATTTCCGCGACCGTTTCCATCTTCAGCCCGACACCATCGGCCTGTTTTATTTCCTGGTGCATTTTTCGATGTTTTCCGGTATTCTCTCGGGACCGATTCTGGCCAAGAAATTCGGCCTCGTGCGGACCGTTGTCATTACCCAGCTCGCTTCCATGCCCTTCATGCTCATTCTCTCCTACACCTATTTTCTGCCGCTGGCCGTGGTGGCCTTCATCGTGCGGGGAGGGCTGATGAATCTCGGTCAGCCTATCGTCACCAACTTCGGCATGGAGGTCTCGGAAAAGAAAGAGCAGGGCCTTGTCAACGCCCTGCTGGCAATTGCCTGGACGTCTTCCTGGATGGTCTCGGCGGCGGTCGGGGGCAAGCTGATCGAAGAGTATGGTTACACCTTTACCATGAATCTCACTATCGTTCTCTATATTATTTCCACTTTCACTTTTTTCTTTTTCTTCCGCAACGGGGAGAGAAAAAGCGAAAGCCAGCCCCGCTGGGAAATCGTGCGGGAAAATGTCTCCTGACCGTCCCTGCCGACGTCCCGCCATATATTTGTTGAAAGATTTGGTTTTTGCGCTTATATAAGAAGGTTGTATTAGTATTCTTCGGTGCCCTGACCGAAGTGGACAACGTGGATTTGAAAGCAAATGGCTAAAGACAAGTATAAAGAGCAATTTGCCGAATCAACGGCCTCGGCCTTCAGAGCCGTTTACCCTGATGCCTATTCATTGATTGGCGATGAGCAGGTCTTCAGCGAAGATTTCGTATACGATAACCTGGAGCAGCCCAAAGACCCTAAGATGGGCCGCTTCGCCTTCCCGGTGTTCCGCTACAGCAAGCTGTTGGGGCAGAAACCGCCCGTTATCGCCACCCGGGTCGCCACCGAAATCGGCGGCATCCTCAACCGTAACCAGGGCCCGGTGCTCGTCAGCCCGTCGGCGGCCGGCGGATTTGTCAACGCCAGGGTCGATTTTATTTCTCTGGCTGGCGGTACGCTCGAAGATATTCTGACCCACAAATCTGGCTATGGCGGCTCCGAGCGGGGCAAAAACCAGCATTACCTGATTGAATACTCTTCGCCCAATGTCGCCAAGCCCTTTGGAATAGCCCACTTACGCACCACGATTATAGGCAACGCTTTAAGGCGCATATATAAGAAGCTGGGTTTCAACGTGGTGGGGCTCAACTTCCTCGGCGACTGGGGTACCCAATTCGGCAAAATGATCGTCGCTTTCAGAAAATGGGGCAACCTGGCCATGCTCGAGGAAAACGCCATCGAAAATCTCCAGAGCCTGTATGTCCGGTTTCATGAGGAAGTCGAGAAAGATCCCACCCTTGATGACCAGGCCAGGCTGGCTTTCAAGGAGCTCGAAGATGGGGAAGAGGCTGCCCAGAAACTCTGGCAGGATTTTTCCGATCGGTCCATCAAAGAGTTCCGGCGCGTCTACGACAAGGCCGGCATCGAGTTCGACGAATGGCTCAGCGAATCGATGATGAACACGGAAATGGACAGCGTCATCGCGCGCATTGAAAAGGACGGCCTCGCCCGCCTCTCCGATGGAGCCCTCATTGTCGATCTCAAAGACCCCCTGCTGCCTCCCTGTCTGCTCAGGAAAGCCGACGGCGCCACCCTGTACTCCACCCGCGACATCGCCGGAATGGTCTACCGCTGGAACCGCTGGAAATTCTTTGAATCTCTCTACGTGGTTGGCTCCTCGCAGTCGGACCATTTCAAGCAGGTCTTCAAAGTGATCGAGATGATGGAGGCGGCCGAAAATCTGCCGCCCGCCGAACGCATGACAGGCCGGGTCAAACATATCGGTTTTGGGTGGGTGAAATTCGGGGAAAAAACTTTCTCCACTCGCCAGGGTCGAGTCGTTTACCTGGAGGATGTCATCGATAAGGCCGCCGGGCTCGTCAAAGAGATAATCGCGGAGAAAAATCCCGACCTGCCGTCGATTGACGAAACCGCTTTGATGGTCGGTGTTGGCGCCGTCGTCTTTTCTCAGTTCTCTGTCCGCCGGCAGAAAGATGTCAATTTCGATTGGGATACCGTGCTTAATTTCGACGGCGAGACGGGACCTTATTTGCAGTACACTCACGCCCGCCTGTGCTCACTTTTGCGCAATTACAAGGGGGAGATTTCCCCCGGCATTGATTGCTCCCTGCTGGACAGGCAGGAGGAACTCCGGGTTATCGAACTGCTGGCCGATTTCCCCGCGGCCGTGGACAGCGCCGCCCGCAACTATGAACCGTCTTTTATCGCCAGCCATCTCTTGCGATTGGCGGCGGCGTTTAATACTTTTTACCAGCGTAAGGACCGGCAGGGCCGGATTGACAAGATTATCTCCGACGACCAGGCCCTGACGGCGGCCCGAATCGCCCTGGTAAAAGCGGTTCAGATTGTCCTCAAAGAAGGGCTGTACCTGCTGGGTATTGAAGCCCCGGAAGCGATGTGATTATGATTGATAAAGCCCGTTCCGAACTCTCCCGGACCGCAGCAGACTGTGGGAGTGACCGATGCTGATCGTGATGGAGTCATCCGCGACTCGCGACATGATCGACAAGGTCTGCCGCGAAGTTGAGAAACTGGGACTCGCAGCCCATCCCATTGTGGGGTCTTTGCGGACGGCTATCGGCGTCACCGGCAATAAAGCCCGTGTCGACTCCGACCGCCTGTGCAACCTGGTCGGTGTTCAGGACATCATCCATATCACGAAGCCTTACAAACTGGTCAGCCGGGAGACTTCCCCATCCGATACCGTCGTTGATGTCGGCGGTGTCCGCATTGGCGGCAACGAGGTAGTCGTTATGGCCGGTCCCTGCTCGGTGGAGAGTCGTGAACAATGCCTGGAAATCGCCGAAAAAGTCGCGCAGGCAGGTGTTAAAATATTTCGGGGCGGCGCTTACAAGCCGCGCACCTCACCCTACAGTTTTCAGGGATTGGGGGAAGAGGGCCTGAAGATCCTGGCCGATGTTCGCGAGAAATACGATCTGAAAATCGTCACCGAGGCCGTGGACACGGAAGTTATCGACCTGGTGGCGGACTACGCTGACATCATCCAGATCGGTGCTCGTAATATGCAAAATTACTCTCTTCTGAAACGGGCCGGTCGAGCCAAAAAGCCGGTGCTGCTCAAGCGCGGGATGTCGGCCACCGTAGAAGAATTCCTGATGGCCGCCGAGTACGTCATGGCCGAGGGCAACCACGACGTCATCCTGTGTGAGCGCGGTGTGCGCACTTTCGCCGACCACGCCCGCAATACTCTCGACCTGGCGGCCATACCTCATGTCAAACGAACCAGTCATCTTCCGATAATCGCCGACCCTTCGCATGGCACAGGCCGTAAAGACAAGGTATTGCCTCTTTCGCGGGCGGCGGTTGCCGCCGGTGCTGATGGCCTGCTTGTCGAAGTGCATCATAACCCGGTCAACGCTCTTTCGGATGGACGCCAGGCGATCACGCCCGATATGCTGGTGACTCTTATGAAAGAAGTTGACGCCGTTGCTCGTGTTCTCGGCAGGACCTGCACATGACAAAAGAGCTGTTGCCCGTGAAGAAAGTGGGGGGGACAATCACCGTCCCGGGCGATAAATCGATCGCCCACCGGGCCGCTCTTCTTTCGATATTGTCAAAGGGGCCGCTGACGATCAAAAATTTCCCGGATGCGGCCGATTGTCAGATGTCGCTCCGGGCCGCCCGGCATTTTGGTGTGACGGCGGAAGAAGTCGATGATACGCTGGTGCTCCGTCCTCCGGAAAAACCATCCGTCGAAACTGATGCCATAGTTGAATGCGGCAATTCCGGAACCACCGCCCGCCTCCTGGCCGGCATCGTGGCCGGATCCGACGGGTTGCAGGTTACGCTCAGCGGCGATGAATCTCTGAGTTCCCGGCCGATGAAACGCATCATCGATCCTCTCTCCGAGATGGGGGCCGAGTTCTTTGCCGATGATGGCTGTCTGCCGATGAAGATTTCCGGCAAACGATTGCTCCCCTTTGAATACCGTCTGCCGGTAGCTTCGGCCCAGGTCAAATCGGCGATTCTCCTTGCCGGGCTGGCGTCGTCGTGCTCGGTTACCGTGCGCGAGGATATCCTGAGCCGTGACCACACGGAAAGGATGATTCAAAGTCTGGGAGAGGGTTTGACAATCAGAAACGTTTCACCGGTAATAGTCCCCGACCCGAATGACCCGCGCAAGAAACGACGCGAAATGCCGGAGTCTTTCAAGCGGGAAGTTGTCCTGAGCAGCCGGGCCCGGATCAACGGCGGGACGGTGGATATTCCGGGTGATTTCTCGACGGCGGCGTTTTTCCTCGCTGTGGCGGCTATCTCCAAGAACACGATCACGGTTGAGAATGTAGGACTTAATCCGACCCGCACCGGTTTCCTCGAATACCTGCGCTTGATCGGCTGCACCGTAGAGACGGCGAACAAATCAACAATCGGTGGCGAACCTCGAGGTGCGGTTGCAGTTACCGGCGGTCAGCTCCGGGCGCGAAAGGTCTCGGGGGAGACCGTCGTCGGACTGCTCGATGAATTGCCGGTAGTGGCGGTAATCGCCGCTTTCGCCGAGGGTACTAGCATCATTCGTGGTGCTTCCGAATTGAAAGTGAAGGAATCGGACCGCCTGACCGCCATTGCCGATAACCTGAAGCGGATGGGAGTCAAGTGCGGTCTGCTCGACGACGGCCTGGTTATAGAAGGCGGCAAGGACCTCTCCGGGGCCGATTTCCAGGCTTTTGGCGACCACCGCATTGCTATGGCGTTTTCGGTGGCGTCTCTGTTTCTGGTCGGCCCGTCAACCATTGACGACCATTCGGTCGTAGCGGTTTCCTGTCCCGATTTCTACGACCTTCTTAATAGCATCTCACTATGACCGGTAACTGCAAATTCGGACTTATCGGGCACAACATTGCCTATTCCCGATCGAAACAAATTTTTGAAGCTATTTTCCGAATCATGCGTACCGACGATACGTTCGAGGTCTTCGACGTGAGCCCGACCGATTTTGAACATACCGTGCGCGGACTGACCGACCGCAGATTTCGAGGTTTGTCGGTGACTATCCCCTACAAGCGCACGATCATCCCTTTACTGTCGGAGATCGATTTATTGGCCGATGCCCTCGAGGCCGTCAATTCCGTGTCCATTGAGGACGGGCTCACCAAAGGCTACAACACCGATTGCTGCGGATTTGCGTTACCGCTGGAAGGCTATGCCATGAGAATTAAGCACGGCCGTGCTCTGATCTTCGGATGCGGTGGAGCGGCCCCGGCCGCTGTCTATAGCCACTACACCGATTACGAGGTGGACAGCTTCACAGTTATAAGCCGATCGGCCGACCATATGAATACCATCAAGAAGACAACCGCGGTACTGCTTCAAAAGGCGACCATAGAAACCGTGCTCTCCGACCGGTTTTCAGCCGCCGTCGGAACTGACTATGACATTGTCGTCAATTGCACGCCGCTGGGAGGCGGCAATTATCCCGACGAAATTCCCTTTCCGGCAGAATTTGCCTGGCTGAGCGGGAAGTTGTATTATGATCTAAACTATGACGAGAACAATCGGGCCGTCCGGCTGGCCGCTGAGCGGGGCATGCAGACTATCGACGGCTCCGCGATGCTGGTCGGCCAGGCCATTCGTTCATTCGAGATATGGACCGGCATCAACGTTCCCTTTGACCCGGTATATAGCTTAGTCTTCGACCGGGCGTGATGCGAGCGCCGGCTCAGACACAAAGTGAAATTGACAAAAAACATATTCCTCATCGGCTTTTCCGGCAGCGGCAAGTCGACGGTGGGACGCGCCCTGGCCCAAAAACTTGGGACGAAGTTCCTCGATACTGATAACATGGTCGAGAAGAAACTTAAGAAATCAGTGCGAATGATTTTCGAGTTAAAAGGTGAGGCCACCTTTAGCACCGCCGAGTCCGAGGTTATTTCCGATTTGGTGAAGCGGTCGCGACCGGCAGTGGTGGCGCTCGGGGGCGGCGCTTTTCAGAATCCCGGCAACCGCCGGCTGCTCGATGGCCTCGGGCCGGTAATCTATCTGCGATGCTCGCAGCAAGAAATTTATCGCAGAGCAGGTCGCCAAGCCGACCGACCGTTGCTGAATATCAGGCGGCGTTCGCACGAGACCATGCGCCAGGCCCGGCAGCGTGCCATCAGGACTATCCTGGCCAAACGAAAGAAGAACTATGAACGGGCCGATATCACCGTGTCGACGACACGAAGAAGCATCGGCGAAACCGTCAACGAAATCCTGCGAAGGATGGCGAGTTACTCATGAACATTGTCAAGGTTAACCTGGGGTCGCGAAGTTATCCCGTTCTTATAGGGGCAAACGGTATGGATCAACTGACCCGGCAAATCGACCGGGCCGTTCGGACAAGTCGCCTGTTTGTCTTTTTCGACGCCAACCTCTATGCTCTCCACGGCGACCTCATCAAACGACGCCTGCGTCGCTCCACGAGAAACATAGTGGAGATGGTCATCCCCGGCGGAGAAAAATCAAAATCATCCACTGTACTTAGTCAGGTGTATGATCATCTTCTTCGCGAGAAAATCAGCCGTGACGATTTCATCCTGGCGTGTGGGGGAGGGGTGCTTTCCGACCTCGTCGGCTATGCGGCGGCCACAACCCTGCGCGGCGTGCGCTGGGGTGTGGTGTCGACCACCTTGCTCGGTATGGTCGATGCCGCCATTGGGGGAAAGACCGGCATCAATCATCGCCTCGGCAAGAACCTCGTCGGGGCGTTCTGGCAGCCGGCGTTCGTATATTGCGATACATATTTTCTGCAGACACTGTCTTCGCGCCAGATGGTCGCCGGGCTGGGGGAGGTAGCCAAGTACGCCGCTCTGGACGACGGCCAAATCATTGACAGGCTGCGCCGATTTATCGACAAGGGTAACCTGTACGACGACAGATTACTGCGCTTGCTGATTGTCCCCTCAGTGCGGTACAAGGCGGGAATAGTGGCGCAGGACGAGCGCGAAAGCGGCCGCCGCATCGTGCTCAATCTCGGGCATACGTTTGCCCACGCGATAGAAAACGCCGCCGGTTACGGCAGGCTGCTGCACGGCGAAGCTGTCATCCTCGGCCTGCTGGCGGCGGTCGAGTTAAGCTCGATGATCGAACCGCGCCGCATCAGGCCACTCGCATCGTATTGCAATCTTCTGGAAAAACTCATTACCTGGCTGCCGCAAGTCCGGCTTGAGTCCCGTAACGTGTTGAATGCGATGGCACTCGACAAAAAACGCTCAGGGCAAAAACAGAGATTTCTCACGTTGAAAGCAGCAGGAAAACCGATTGTTGCCGATAACATCAGTATCAGATTGACTCGGCAGGCAACTGATAATATGTTAGAGTATTACCGAGTTCATGGAGGAACCAATGCCCCGCATTCTGGTCGTTAACGGCCCCAATCTCAACCTACTGGGTAAGCGCGAACCGCAAATCTATGGCGCCGATGATTTGGATTCGCTCAACAAGGAGCTTGCCGGGCTGGCCGCGCGACTGAAAATGGAACTGACGTTTTTTCAGTCCAATTCGGAAGGCGATCTCATCGATTTCATCCACAAAGAAGCCCCGGGCGCGGATGGCATGATTCTCAACCCGGGCGCGCTGGCGCATTACAGCTACGCCCTCCGCGACGCCATCAATGCCGTCAGTATCGAAACTGTCGAGGTTCACATGACCAATGTTCATAGCCGCGAGGAGTTTCGTCAGAAATCAGTCATAGCCCCGGCCTGCGCCGGATACCTCTCCGGCTTTGGCTCTTACGGCTATGCCATGGCCTTATCATATTTCAGCGATTTTGCGGAGAAGTGATAAAATGTGTCGAAAAGTAATTCTCCTGGTGTGCGTTGCCTCGCTCTTTTTGGCGGGAATGAGTTGTCGCGAACAACCCGGCACGTCCGGTGATGTCCGGACATTGCTCGACTCGCTCGAACATAAACTGGCCTGGCTTGACTATCGTCTCGGGCTGGAAGAATGGAATCTGCAGACCACCGGCCGCGCCGATTCCCTGGACTTCTACCGCAACCTGTATCGCTATGTCGTCTCCGATGCCGGCGCTTTCAACACTCTCCGCCACGCCGGCGGCCGGATCACCGATGACGTTGACAGACGCCGCTGGCAAATCGCTTACGGCAAGCTGGCCCTGGGAAGAATTGAGGGCGAAAGCGCCATCTCCGGCCTGCGCGATTCTGTGGCCGCCGTCAGGGACAACTTCCAACCGGAGTTCGAGGGTGCGCCGACCGACCCCGCGTCGGTGCACGACACTTACCGCAACAACCGCAATACTACCCGTCGTGAACTTGCTTACCGGGCGTGGGTCTCGGTGGGTTTTGAAGTCGCCGATGGGCTGGAACGCCTGATGCGCCTGCGCAACCACGAGGCGCGCAAGTACGGCTATAACAATTTCCTCGCCATGGTCTTCAACCGCCACGACCTCAAGTCTTCGGATTACCTGGCGTTGTTGCGGCGGCTTGATAGTTCCACCGAACGCCCGTATCGCGAGATCATTGACTCCATCAAGCGCAATCTGAACATGGATTACATAGAGATATGGGATGTGCCGTTTGCCTTTTCGGGCATCAACCGGCAGGTGGATGCTTATTTCCCGGTGGATTCGCAGATGCCGTTTATTCGACGGTCTCTGGCCGCCATAGGCTTCGACCTCAACAAGCTGCCGGTTTATCTTGACCTGGAGGTTGGCGCCGACCGGCAAGAACCGACGCGGGCCTTCCTGATCAAGGCTCCCTGGGACGCCAGGGTGGCCGCCGATCTGGCCGGCGGTCGCGAGAGAACGGCGGCCCTGATGCGGCAGATCGGTCGTGCTATCGGCTTTATTCACATCAAACAGGAACAGCCTTTCTTCAATATTTATGTCGATGACTGCTGGTCGGAAGCAACGGCTGATTTTGTCGCCTCGCTGGCGGCAGACCGGGCCTGGCTTGAAGAATATCCCGGCATACCCTCGGCGCTGCTCTTGAGGTACCTCGAAGCTCGAAAGCAACAGGACGTTATTGATCTGCGGATGATGCTTCTGCAGTTACATTTCGAATACGAAGCCTACACCAACCCCAACCGGGATCTCAACCGGCTCTACTGGGACCTCTTTGAGAGATACCTGCTGCTGCCGCGCCACGATGACCTCAAGCCCTGGGCCGCGATTGCCGCCTACATCACGCAGCCGGTTTACCTGCAGAATTATCTGTATGCCGATATGGTCGTCGCCCAGACACTGAGCTTCCTCGAAAAGAATTACGGCAGGGTCACCGACAATCCTACTACGGGCTCGTTCCTCGTTCAGAACTATCTGCGTTTCGGCAGTCGCTACGACTGGCGCGAACTGGTCCAGCGCGGCACCGACGAGGAACTCAACCCGCAGTACCTGGCAGAACGGCTGGGGCTATAACCGGCCGGTCGCTCACAGGTGGATTCCCAGGCTCAGCCGTAGGCCGGCGCATTGGGCGTCGAAATCCACCTCGTAATTCCCGACAAAACTCTTTATCTCGGCGCCATTGGTAAACACCACCTGGTAGTAGACCTCTGTGCGCAGACTCATGCTCGACGTGGTGTGGCGATATTCGCCCAGGCCTACCCTTATGAATGGTTTCGTGTCGAGTGTCACATTGACACCTGTGCCCTTGACATCCGTAAGTTTGGCGCTGGCCAGACCCATGGTTAGCCTGGTGAAAAATGATGAGCGCCTTCTGGGGCTGAGCCGCCACAGCCAGCTGCCCGAGTACTCCATAATGCGGATAGCGTTGAGATCTTCGATGGGCAGGTGCTTCCAGATGATATCTACGTTCAGTGCCAAGGCGGCCGCCGCACTCGGATAGTATTCCGCCCCCAGGCCGATCCCGTAAAATATATTGTCCCCCCAATTGCGGCTGATCCCGCTGACTGTTTCCGCTGCCTGTCCGATAAGGCTGCCCACAGCGAGCCGGGGAGTAATGGCGAAGCCGTACGGCGGCTGCTCCCAGGGTATCTCCTTGTGGTTCTTGGCTTCCCGCTCCTTCTTGGCTCTCTTGCGCGTCGAACCTTCCACCGCCGAAGCAGCCAGTAGAACCGCTAACATCAGGCAGATTACTCGCAACGGAATTCGATCTTTCATGACTTCCCCTCTACATGGTGTTTTAAGGACACTTTAAGATACAAGACGGGATAGGCGCTGTCAACAGGTCATATCCTCCAGGCGCGATTTTTCGAACCCGCAATTTCCCTTGTTGAAATCCGAATCAATGATTAGCTTTCTGTTCACATGACACGGAGGATTGTACTCAGGCGAATCAACGGCGCTCGCGAGTAATAAGCAGAGCCCTTTTTCCGGACTATGAACCAGCAGGTCGACAATATCACCAGCGGCCCCATCGTGCGAACCGTGTTTTCCCTGGCCTTGCCGGTTGTGATCGGCATGTTCATGGAGTTTGCCCTGTCGAGCACGGATTACTACTGGGTCGGCAAACTCGGTACCATTGCCCAGGACGCGGTGACATCCTCGATGGTGGTCATGTGGACGATGTTTGCCTCGGCTTCACTGATAAGTGTCGGTATCACGGCCATTGTCGCGCGCTACGTGGGGGCCCGCGATTTCGGGCGGGCGTCCTACTTCGTAAAACAGGGGCTGACTCTGGCGCTGGTCGTCGGCCTGGTCTTCTCCGTGGTCGGCTTCATCGTCGCCAGACAACTGCTTACTTTTATGGGGACCGGTGAGGCCACACTTAAAATCGCCGTGCCCTACCTGCGGATCTTCTTTATCTCCGGAGTTCTGTTTTTTATGGCGGATACGACCTACGCCATCTTTCGAGCCTCCGGAGACACCAGGACACCCACCAAGGTCGGCGTTCTCGTGGTTATCATAAACCTCGTCCTTGATCCCCTCCTGATTTTCGGTCTGGGCCCCATCCCGGCCTTCGGTGTTGCCGGCGCCAGTCTCGCTACGGCTATTGCCATCATGGTCGGCGTCGTGGTGATTATGGCCAGGATGTCCGGCCGTGGGCTCGGCTATGATATCACGGACTTCTGGAAAATCCGGGCCCGGGTGACCGATATGCTCAAAATCATACGTATCAGCATCCCCATAACCACCCAGCAGTTTGTCTTTGTCTTCGTCTACTGGTTTCTGATCAAGATCGTTCACGAGTTTGGCGAGGGGGCCGCCGCTGCGATGGGCATCGGCAATCGCATGGAATCATTTTCTTATCTGACCTGCTATGGTTTTTCGCTGGCGGCCTCGACGATGGTGGGGCAGAACCTGGGTGCTCGCAAACCCGACCGGGCCGCCAGGTGCGCGTGGGGTTCGGTGGGCGTCGCCGTTGCCCTGACTTTTGTCATCTCGATCGTTTTCATCACCATTCCCCGGGTGATCGCCGGCGTGTTTACCAACGACCCACAGGTGCTGAATATAGCCGTCGATTACCTCATCATCCTTGGCCTGTCTCAGATGGCGATGGCCCTGGAAATCGTCCTCGAAGGGTCCTTCGGCGGCGCCGGTGATACCGTGCCGCCCATGGTCGTGCTCCTGCCCGGGTCGGCCATACGCATCCCCCTGGCCTATTTTCTGTGTTTCCATCTGGACTGGGGCATCAACGGCGTCTGGTGGACTTTGACCATCACCAGCGGATTGAAAGCGATTATTCTCGCCCTGTGGTTCAAAAGGGGCAAATGGAAACTCAAGCAGGTGTGATATTTTGTTGATTATGGCTCGGATTCTGGTTTATTTGCACGGTATAAGTGATAGAGACAGAATCAACTAACGATCTATAAAGCGGGAGCCAACAATCATGCCCGAAAGGTTCGTGCGTTTCATCAGCGCCGGTGGCGAAGACACTCAATTCGGCATAGTCGACAATGACAGCGTCATCCGTGTCGACCAGCCCCCATGGCTGGGCATTCGGAAAAGCTCTGACCGGTTCGCCCTTAATGAAGTAACCCTTAAGGCACCGGTGATACCTTCGAAGATTATCTGTATCGGCCTTAATTATCATGCTCATGTCAAAGAATCGTTCTCGGCGGACAAGGCGCCCGAGCGGCCCTTGATCTTTCTCAAACCTCCCTCCGCCGTCATCGGCCCCGGCGAGGATATCGTTCACACCGCGCAATCGCAGCGCGTTGACTATGAAGCCGAACTGGGCGTGATCATCGGCAAAAAAACCGTCAATGTTTCCATCGATGACGCCCCCGACTGTATATTCGGATTCACCTGTGTTAACGATGTCACCGCCCGTGACCTGCAGAAGACCGACGGCCAGTGGTCGCGGGCCAAGGGGTTTGATACTTTTTGTCCGGTCGGCCCCTGGATCATTACCGATATCGACTGGTCCGACGTGGGCGTGGCAGGGATTCTGAACGGCAAGATCATGCAGTCCGGCCGCACTTCTCAGATGATCTTCAACGTGCCCTTCCTGGTCAGCTACATATCGTCAATCATGACCCTGCTTCCGGGCGACCTCATTTCCACCGGCACGCCCGCCGGCATTTCTCCCATGAAACCGGGTGACAGAATTGAAGTCAAAGTTGAGCAAGTAGGCACACTGGGAAACCGGGTCGTCGCACCTGCCGGGTAGGACAGAATATGACCGAGCGGCTGTATTACATCGACGCCGGTTTGCTTCAGTTCGAAGGCCGGATCGTAGAGTGTGGAGAGGCGGAAGGACAGCATTACACTGTCCTGGATAAGTCGGCGTTTTACCCCACGTCGGGGGGGCAGCTTCACGATACCGGGTCCCTCAACGGCGTCCGCGTGGTCGACGTCATCGAACACGACGATGACACTGTGCGTCACCTTACCGCCCAGCCCGTGGGAAGCGTCGGCGATAACGCAAAAGGGATGGTCGACGGTGACCGGCGCCGGCAGTTCCGTCAACAGCATACCGCCCAGCACATCTTGAGCCAGGTCCTGGTAAGGCTGTTTGACCTGGTGACCGATTCGGTTCATCTCGGCGAGGAGTACGCCGCGGTGGAACTCGCCGCTGACGGTGTCTCGCAGGCGCAACTGGCCGAGGCCGAGCGCGAAGCCAACCAGGTCGTCGCCCGGAACCTGCCGGTCGAAATTCTGTTCGTGGACCGACGGGAAGCCGCCCGCCTGCCGCTTCGCAAGATTCCGGAGCGTGAAGGCAAGTTCCGCATCATCCGCGTCGGTGAATTCGATTACTCCGCCTGTGGCGGCACGCACTGCAACAGCAGCGCCGAAGTCCGTCTGGTCAAAATCACCGGTACTGAGAAGATGCGTGGCAAGGTCCTGGTTAAATTCCTCAGCGGTGATGCCGCGGTTGACGACTACGCCGCAAGGTTCGGTATTACCGATGAGCTGTCGCGAAACTTCACTTGCCACTTTCAGGACCTGCCCGACAAGATCGCGGGGCTCGACTCCGCTAATCGAGCCATGCGTAAGGACATCACGGCCCTGCAAAAGGAACTCATGCCAATCAAGGCTCAGGCGCTGGCCGAATCGTCCGTGATACAGTCCGGCTACCATATGGTGGCCCGGGACATCGGCGAATACGACGCGAAACTGGCCGGCTCCCTCGCCGCTGCGGTCGCGGAGCGCGTTGAAGGCGTGGCGCTGTTGCAGACGGGCTCCCGGTTGATACTGGCCGTCTCCGAGAAATGCAAGCTTCACGCCGGGGAAATGGTAAAACGTTTCGGCGCTGCCGCCGGTCTGAAGGGTGGTGGCAGCCGCACGACCGCCCAGGTTGGCGGGGCGGAAACGGGTAAACTCGAACACTACCGGCAACTGCTGGTGCAAACGTTGAATGATGGATAGGCATACCACCGGCATAATTCTCGTTCTATTTCTTCTGCTGGCCGCCGGCGTGGCCGCTGCCGACGAGCAGCAGAAACTCACGCTGGACCACTCCGAAGGACCGTTTGAGGTGGTCCTGGAGGATGGGCAGTATGTCATATACGTGGTTGGTCCCGCCAGTTTCACCACCGAAACGGGCCGGATTTACTGCGACTCGGCGGCCTGGAGAAAGGGCAAAGACATCAAGTTGAACGGCCACGTCCTGATCGACGACGTTGACTATAAGCTTCGCGCCGATTCGGTTTTCTATGATGTCCAGACGCAGGATGCCCTGGCCCGGGGTAAACACGTGGAACTCTGGTCGTATGAGGATTCTATCTACGCCGCCGGTCGCCATGCCTTCTACAGCAAGAGCGGCCGGCATTTCTATATGGAAGAGCGGCCCCTCATGTATATCGGCTATCCTGACTCCGCAAGCATGATCGAGGTCGTGTCGAATACCCTCAATTACGACGCCGCCTCCGGGCTGGCCGAGGCTGCCGGCAACGTCCAGATATCGTCCAGGGATGTCTCCACCGCTTCCGGGTGTGCGGTACTGAGCGTCGACGCGAACATCCTTGACCTCTTCGAGAAGCCCCGCGCCAAAAGGGGCAACTCTACCATCGCCGGTGAACTTATATCCATCTACTTCGACCGCCGCGCGCTCGATAAGATCGACGTGATTGATTCGGCCGTGGGCGAGTTTGCAGAACCCATCGACTCCGCTGAAACCGACTTCGACCGCTCCATCCTTTCCGGCAAGAGAATCATTTTTGACTTCCAGAACGGCGAACTGACCGATGTCCTCTGTTATGGCCAGGCGTACTCCTGGTATTACCCCTCGCGCAAGGGCGGCCTGGAGTTGGACGAAAATACCGTCTCGGGTGATACCATTCGTTTCACCATCGACTCGGAGCGGCTCCGCCAGATCGATGTTATCGGCGGCTCGGTCGGTACCTATGTGCACGGCGAACTCCAACCGGGGGACTCCGTCATCTTAACAACGGCCGACACTATTGACTACGACGCCCACCACATCGTCTATAGCCTGCGCGATTCGCTGATTACCATGACTCGCGCCGCCCATGTCACTTCGGACGACGTCGCGCTCGAGGCGCACCTGGTTGAGTTCGACACCGAGCGCCGGCTGATCGAAGCCTTCTCGGCCTCCGTCGACACGATCAATCTTGCCGAAGACTATGCTGATTTATATCACGACAAGTTTCAACCCAACACCATCCCGGTCGTCCTGAGAGACAAGAACGAGGAGGTCTTCGGCGACTACCTGGCCTACTCCACCGACACGGAGAAAGGCCGGATCGTGCAATCAAAATCCGAGTACGAACAGGGGCTTTACTACGGCGAGAAGCTGTACCGGGAACAGGAGCACATCTTTTACATCAGCGACGGCCGTTATTCGACGTGCGATGCTGACGAACCGCACTTTCATTTTCATTCGAAGAATATGAAGCTGATCGAGGGGGAGAAGCTCATCGCCCGGCCGGTTGTTTTCTATATCGAGCGCATCCCCCTGCTGGCCATTCCCTACTATGTGTTTCCCCTTAAGCGCGGTCGTCATTCCGGTTTTCTGCCCTTTACGTTCGGCAAGTTCGAGCGTGGCGACCGCTACGTTAAAAACGTAGGCTATTACTGGGCCGCGTCCGAATACTGGGATTGGCAGGGTTCTTTCGACTATCACGAGAAAAGCCAGAACCTGACTTTCAACAGCCGCGTCAACTTCCGAAAGAGGTACGTGCTGGATGGCTACGTCTCCGGAAGTTACCTGCGGGACGCCAATTATGACCGTTCTACCGCCGCCGAGTTTCATCGTGATCGCTACGTGACCAAAGGCGCTTATAACCATGCCGTGACCCCCTCGTTTAACGTTAGTGCCTACGGCGACTTCGTGTCCGATGAAACTTATTACAGTGATTTCTCGCTGCACAGGGAGGACCTGCTTAACCGCAGCATCAAATCCCAGGTGAGTTTCTCGAAAAAATTCGGCACCAACACCTCCTTGTCCGGAAATGCCAGCCATACCGTCAATCTCGATGACGAATCCCGGGTTGATGACCTGCCGACAGCCCGGCTGTCCCTGCCGACAATATGGCCTTTCGGTAACGGTCGCCTGAACGAGGAAGGTCAACTGGAACGCAAGTGGTACCACGGATTCTCTCTCAGGTATTCGCCGACTGTCAGAAACTACTCCAGCCGTGTGACCGTGGAAGACTCCGTTATAGTGGTTGACGGTGATTCCACCGTCGTCACGCACCGGAGTCGCCGTAAATGGGCCAAAATTCAGCACAATCCAAGTGTCAACCTGCCGGCGCTCAAGCTCGGTAATTACCTAAACGTCGTGCCCGGTTTTCGCTACTCGGAAACATGGTTTAAAATTTTTGAAACGGATCAGTCGCTGGCCGAGGGCATCGATGCTACCACCACCTACCGTACTTATTCATACAGCGCCGGCGTCTCGGTCAACACCGCCCTGTACGGAACGGTCTATCCGGGGATTGCGGGTCTGCAGGGGCTGCGCCATGTCGTCAATCCGTCAGTCAGCTACAGTTTCTCGCCGGATATCGACCGTCACCCCAGGGTTCGGGCGTATGCCGGTGGCGGGGCCGGCAGCAGAAAAAGCCAGGTGCTGTCTTTTCGGCTTCAACAATCGTTTCAAGCCAAGGTCAAATCGAACGAGATCGAACGTAACCTGGAGCTGCTGTCGCTGACATCCGGCTTCTCCTATAACCTCGAAGAGGAGGACCGCCCCTATTCGTCACTTTCGACCACCTACCAGTCGCGGGCGCTGGGACGCATCACCATCGATGGCAGTATGACGCATTCCTTTTACAAGCCCGGAACCGACTCCCTGCATTTTTGGTCGCCCTTCTTGCTCAATTTCAGTTTCAATGCTCATTTTGTCATCGGCGGCAGCCGCTTTCTTTTCGATGAGACGGAGACTGCCCGAACGGCCGCCGACTCAGCCGATCCGCTGTCACCGACGGCCCCGCGCCCGGCCGGGCGTGGCCAGGGCTGGAGTCTCTCGGCCTCGTACCGATACAGCGAATCGGGTCGGGGACAGAATTGGGTAAAGCGCAGTTTTATAGATTTCCGATTGGCCTTCAAGTTGACCCCGACCACCTCGATATCTTACAGCCAGTATTACGATTTCAAACAGAGACTTACTGTCCGCAATTCGGTTAATATCGTCAAGACAATTCACTGCTGGACCGGCAGTCTCTACTGGGTCCCCATCGGCTCTAACCGCGGATTTGGCTTCAAGTTGTTTGTGTCGGCCCTGCCCGAAATAAAAATAGACAACAAACACGACTCTTTCCTCCAAACAGTTCGCCGCTAGGGGCTCGGCCGCACCGATAAAACCTTGAAAACAGCCGTTTTTCGCGGTTTTTTTAGAATTGTTTTACTTGACAACATTTTTGCCTTTGGTGAAAATTATACTGTAGCTTAAACTTTAAACCTCTAACCCAGGGAAGGTCGCCATGACAAAGGACGAGATGATTGCGGCAATGGCCGAAAATTCAGGCATCACGAAAAAGCAGGCCGGCGAAGCGCTTCAGACCTTCATGAACGGTGTTACGACGCAGCTTAAGAAGGGCAAGAAGGTAAGTTTTGCCGGATTCGGAACCTTTTCCACCTCGAAGCGCAAAGCTCGCATCGGACGCAACCCTCAGACCGGTGCGCAGATCAACATTCCTGCCGCAAGAGTACCGGTGTTCAGGGCAGGGAAGCACCTGAAAGAAGCCGTGCGCAAATAGGACTTTTGACTCTACGGCTGAGGCAGGGTCTACATCCCTGCCTTTTTTTTAATTGAAATTCAAAATCTATTTGTCGTCTTTACGCCCATGGCAAAAAGGAAGAAAAAGTCCACCGGCAAAAAGAAAAAGGCTCTAGGCGTTATCCTGTTTCTGCTGGCCGTCCTTGTTCTGATATCGCTTGTCTCGCACCACCGCCCCGACGATGCCCGTATTGTCGGTGAAATCGACAGCCATTTGAGCCCCTTTGATATCAATTATCACAACCAGGCGGGAATGCTTGGAGCCTACCTGTCATATATTTGCCTTAGCCTCATCGGTTGGCTGGCGTTTTTCATTCCGCTCGGGCTGATTTTCGTCTCCTTGCGCCTGTTCTCTTCCGAACTGGCCACCCGGTTCGAACTGAACTGCTTTATTCTGTTTGTCATCTCTCTTCTGGTCACCATGATATACGACATTCATCTCCTTACCGAACGCGCCCTGAGTGTCAAGATTGATATTCCGGGAGGCTATATTGCCGAAAACCTCACGCAACTGTCGATAAAAGTGGTCGGCGACCTGGGCTCCTATGTCGTTCTCAGCGGCATCATTCTCATTCTGCTCATTCTGTATACTTCCGTTACACCGGCTCTGGCGATGCGCCTGCGTCTTCCCGGCGGCGATGTTTTCCGCGGGGCCTACACCGCTCTGGCGCGTTGGGT
Organism: uncultured bacterium; assembly: GCA_965602205.1. Taxonomy (GTDB): domain Bacteria; phylum Zixibacteria; class MSB-5A5; order GN15; family FEB-12; genus DAOUUR01. The sequence goes on from CBFCYQ010000005.1 coordinate 26,172, forward strand.
GAGAAGCTTCTTCTCGTTCCGATGGCTGGCATTCTTGTTTGAACGGGGCGGCGGCGGGGAAGACGATGGCGAATCCGACCTGGCCGAGGACGACACCGATGGCGGGGCAGAGGCCGGCGAGATGTTCGATACGCCTCAGCCTGAGTCGGAAATCGAAAGCGAGACTGCCGGCACAAAGACTGACCGGGGTACCCGACGCAAAACCGTGCTGGTCAAATCGGCCGAACCGCTCCAGATGAAATCGATCGAGTACACCTACCCGACACTCGATCTGCTCAGTGACAACCCCGATACGGAAGCGACCGTCAACGCCGAGGAACTCAACTTCACCGCGCGCCTTTTGAAAGAAACCCTGGAAACATTCAATGTCCGTGTTGACGGCAACATCGAGAAATTCCCCGGACCCGTTATCACCCGCTTCGAGTTAAAGCCCGCCTCCGGCATAAAGATAAACCAGATTGTAAATCTTTCCGACGACCTGGCTCTGGCGCTGAAAGCCAAGCGTATCAGGATTATTGCACCCATTCCCGGCAAAGCAGCCGTCGGTATCGAGGTACCCAACCGCCACGCCCAGACCGTCCACCTCAAGGACATTCTCGTCACCGAAGGCTTCTCCGACCGTAAGTTTCGCCTGCCGATGGCGTTGGGCAAAACCACCGCCGGCCGACCCTACATAGTCGACCTGACGCGGCTGCCGCACCTGCTCATCGCCGGCGCCACCGGCTCGGGCAAATCCGTCTGCATCAACGTCATCGTCACCTCCCTGCTGTATCGCCTGCACCCCCACCAGGTCCGGTTCATCATGATTGACCCCAAAATGCTGGAATTGTCGGTCTATGCCGGCATCCCGCACCTGGGCCGACCGGTTGTGACCAAACCCAAACGCGCCGAAAAGGTGCTCGCCGACATCGTGGCCGAAATGGAAAACCGCTACCGGAAACTCGCCAACGCCACCGTCAGGAATATCGAGGACTACAACAAGGCGCAAAAAAACGCCGATGATCAGCTCCCTTATATCATTATCCTCGTCGATGAACTCGCCGATTTGCTCATGTCGGCCACGTCCTCCAAAACTGAGATGATGATCACTCGTCTGGCCCAGATGGCCCGCGCCGTCGGTATTCATCTGATACTGGCCACCCAGCGACCCTCGGTCGACGTCATTACAGGACTGATCAAAGCCAACTTCCCCGCCAGGATAGCCTTCCAGGTATCCTCCAAAGTGGATTCGCGCACCATTATTGATGCCAACGGCGCGGAGAAACTGCTCGGCCTCGGTGATATGCTGTTTCTGTATCCCGGCCAGCCGGAACCGATAAGAATTCACGGCGCCTATGTTTCCAGCGAGGAAACCAGCGCCATTGTTGAGTATATCAATAAGCAGGGGCTGCAGATGTTTGCCCTGGAGGGGATTTCGCAGGCAACGGGCGACAAAGCAGAACGCGAGATCGATTTCGGTGACCCGCTCTTTCGGGAAGCCTGCGATGTCGTTGTCCGGCACAAGCAGGGTTCCGTGTCTTTGTTGCAACGCCGCCTCGGAATCGGCTACCAGCGGGCGGCAAGACTTATTGATAAATTGGAGGAGGCCGGTATCGTCTCACCCTTTGACGGTTCCAAGGCCCGGGACGTGATGGTAGATAAGGCCTACGTCGACCATCTCTTTCAAAAATCAGGAACCGTGCCGGTTTCCGATACGAACAAGAACCCTTAAGCCGTCTCGGATGTAAAATCCTTTATGAGACGTTCAGTTGCTTTGGCCGCGATACTGCTCTGCCTGACGGCAGGCGGACCCGTCTTCAGTGAGGATCGCTTCGAGGCTCTCAAGGCCCTGCTGGCGAGTTCCGACTGCACCCATTTTGAGTTTGTCACTATTTTGATATCTGACGTCTTCGACGCCGCGGATTCTATCTCCGGTGCGGCCCTGATTGCCGCCGACGGTCGGTATCGGGTCAATGTCAACGACGACCAGTACCTCTTTGACGCGAAACACCTCTACAGCTACTCCCCGCAAAACGACCAGGTCGTCATAGAAAAACCCGACTCCGATTTTGTCTCCGGGAACCAGATATCTTTTATAACCCGTCTTGATGAACTCTACCATGCCCGTGCCCTCCGGCCCGATTCCGACTACTGGCTGGTGAGAAAAGAGGCCGTCAGGGGCAGCATCCCGGATTCCATGACCGTCCGCATCGATCCCGAAGCCTTGAAAATCCGACTCATCGAGTACTTCGATATCAACGATGAGTTGACCCGTATCCTGATTCAGAAGCAGGAAACCAACCTTGGCTGCGGCCCGAAAGACTTTGAACCGACATTCCCTGATTCTGTTGAAAGAGTACGGCTGTAGTTTATGAAGTTCTATATTCACAAGCTGGGATGTCCCAAGAACGATGTCGACGGTGATTACATCGCCGCCCGTTTGGTCGAGGCCGGGCACGACCCGGTGACGACTCCCGAAGAAGCGGATTCAATAATCGTCAACACCTGCGGCTTCATCCTGCCTGCAAAAGAGGAGTCTATCGGTGAAATTCTCCGGCTGGGCCGGCTGAAAAAAAAAGGCCGACTCAAAACCCTCTACGCATCAGGATGTCTCACCCAGGGTCACGGTAACGAACTCCTGAAAGGAATGCCCGAATTGGATGGCGCCTTTGGACACGGCACCCTCGATGCCATTTCCGAGGCCGTCACCGAATCCCAAAGGTATGACCGCTTCGTCGGTGTCGACACCCGGAAGCTGGCCTACCTCGACTGGCGCGACCGCCTCATAACGGATAATCT
>CBFCYQ010000006.1:0-28112 GCA_965602205.1 uncultured bacterium
ATATCGTTCACGCCGGTCCGATAAAGCATACCGTAATATGGAGCTCCGACGCCGGATGGCAATGGCTTTTTTTGTCCCGAGGGTTTACTTGAGAAGGATCATTTTTCTCGACTGGCTGCCCGTTCCATAACTGAGCTTGTATAGATAAATGCCGGACGCGACGGGTTGGCCACCTTGATCGGCGCCGTCCCAAGCGACCGAATGCGCGCCGGCCAGCCGGCGATCGGAGACCAGGCGGCGCACTTCCTGACCGAGAATGTTGTAGACCGTCAAAGTGACCTCGGTCGCAGCCGGCAGATCGTAGGTTATGATAGTCCTGCTGTTGAAGGGGTTGGGATAATTCTGGTGCAGGGTGTAGCGCTTCGGTAGTTGCAGGGGCTGTTCCGTGGCCGTGTCGGTGACGACGTCGGCCATAAGGTAATCGATAAGGTCGCGGGCTTCATCCTCTTCCATGCCCCACAGGTGGAAGGAAAAGACATGGATATTCGAACTGCCACGAGTGCTAAGGAATCCGCAGGGCCTTCCCTGAAGTTGCGACGTCTGAGGATAACGTGAGGAATACGTATAGAGGACCTCAGTTTGGTTGCCGGGGAATAAGGCCGCTGTCAGGGGGAAGCAATCGGCGGTCTGGAACAATCCTTTGAAGAACGGCTTGAACCGATTGTTGTGCGTATCGTAGTGAATCGTCGGCAAGTCCTCGCTGGTGGGGATGGCGGCGTTGAATCCCGCCAGGCTGTCGATGGCATCGGCGACACCGTAGGACTCCGGCCAGCTGCGAAGAGTAGCGGAATCGAGGTTAAAGTAGGCATTCTCGAAACGGCCGGTGTCATAACGTATATCGTTACCCAGGGTGTGCAGATAGAACTCGCCGTCGCCGGGGGGAGTGCCGAAAAAGACCAGTTCATGGTGCGAATCGACCAGCCGCGTCAGCAGCTTGTGGCTCGGTTCGACGTTGCGGGCGAGGATCCGGGGACTGGGAAATTCCTCCACCAACACCAGCCGATATTGGGCGAGGTCCAACCAGTCCGTACAATACCCGGAGGGGCAATTCTCAGCCATCAGGTTGGTATCGGTCCAATTGTATATGTCATAGTCGTAACCGTCGAGCAGGCGTTCGTAATAGGCCCGGAGAGAATCGACAATAACATAGTCATGGATAGAACCGGTCGAGCCCAGGATCACCACCATGTCCCGGCTCGGCCGTGGAATCTTCTCTGCCCTGATAATATCGGAAAACGGGGATTCGAATCCGGGTTGTATAATCGCCGAAACCCAGTAATATGCGCCATTGAAGGGATTCTGATCGGTGTACTCGGTAACATCGGGGGAGACCGAGTCGTAAACTGTCATGGCGTAATAGCAGTAGGTGGAATCGCCCACGTCGAGGCAGCGGCTGGCCGGATACGGCACCTCGGACGAGTCATTGTGTAGGAATGGATGGTAGCGGTTGAAGGCCAGGCTGCTGTCGTGTGTCCTGTATATCCGATAGTATGCGACACGGTTATCATCGGAGGCTCGCCATCTTAACGGCGGTTTGAAATCGTCGCCGTAGAAATATAGAAACTCCTGGTCGAGTCTTATGGCCTGTTGAACAAACGCCCGGTTGGGCTTGCCTGCGATCGCGGGCCGGGAGAAATCGCCTTTACTCGTCCCGACAAGGTGCATCAGGGAGGCGTAATAAAGTCTGCCGGGTTCCAGACCGGTCAATGTCGTAGCCGTAGAATCGGCTTCGAAGGTCAACGGATTTACTCCCACGTGGTCGAAGGATAGCACGGGGGCGGCCTTGCCCGGACCGATCAAGAGGGAATCGGGAACGGGCGAGATGTACAGTTCGTATCCGGTGACCTCGGGGAATACCCAGGGATCCCACTGGAGCCAGACGCTATCGTTCGATACAATAATCGCGTCCGGAGGAGCCGGCGGGGCCAACGGGTCGAGAATGTCCTCGGCCATAGCCACCGCCAGGTCGGCATTTTCGAGAAAGATATCAAAGAAAAGATTGTCATAGAATTCGTCGATGTCCAGGTTGTGGAGATTAGGCCAGTTGTCCGGGTCGACATGGACCATCTCGCCGCCGAAGATGCCGAAGAGGGCGCGCACTGAAGCGCCGGGGGCGAGGTCGATTGGCCCAAGCGAGAGAACACCGGCAACATCGGAACCACAAGAAATGTAATGGCCGTCGTTACCGGGATACATCCAGAGGTCATCATCGGGAAGAATAGAAGCCGTTCGAATCTGATCGTAGTCCCATTCGGGATGGCTGAGCAGGTAGTACCGGGCAAGATCGCCGTTAGGCGCACCTTCACCCCACATGCCGAAATCAAAGTAGGGATCGTCCGGGGTGGGCTTGGTGCGGGGACCGAAGTTATACCACCCGTTCCAGCCCCAGCACCACCAGTTGAAGTTGGTATCGGTCACGGGAGGATAAACCCCGATCAGACGAATGCCCATGGCATCAGGAACGCTGACGCCCTCGTCGAACCGGCCAAGTGAGGGGTTACCGTCATTGTCGATCATGTAGATGGTGTGAATGTCACGAAAACTGCCGATGAGGTCGTCGCTGTAGTCGGAGGGGGCCTCGTTGACGTGGTTGACGCAGTCGCCGTCGGCTGACAGACCTACGTAGGCATTTTCGATAGCGGTCTGGCCGAGGTTGGTAATAATATAATCGAGGATTACAATGTTGCGATAAGGCGACATGTCACAGGTGTACGAGTGCTGTCTGACGGACAGGTTGAGGGGGACATGATTCTTTGCCCACTGGTAAGTATGATTAGCCTGCTGTAACTGTTCATGCGTGAAGGTGTCCACGAAGCGGGCCGAGTATCCCTCGAAAGGGGAACAATTCAGGGGATTGAGGGATTTGAAATCGGTCGGGACGTTGGGCGGGTAAAACTCCATGCAGTAATCACGATACGGGTATACTGCGACGGTATCCAGGTCTTCGGCGTGGCCGGTGGTGACCACGGTGTCCCGGCCCACGATACCGCCGACCCACAAAGAAGCGCGGTTCAAGTACTGAATCCGGCTGCCGACGGGAAACTCGAAACCGTCGACTATTCCCATGCAGTTTACCGATGTGGCTATTTTGGGAGTGGCGTGCATGGCACTGTAGGCCGGCCACGGACTTGTCTCAAAGGGATTGTCATCGTAAAACGCAGAAGCTGCTTTGGAAAAGCGGGCGGCCGGCAAAGGGTCAAGGATTTTGGAGGCGGTGTCGGGAATTATAAAGGAGAAGACGGGGCCAGCCCGACCCTGACAATTCTGTTCAGCCGGGAGGACCAGCGCCGCTACGATAACGGCGGCCAGCGGGAAGAGTGTCCTGTAACTTTTCATCGTTCAACCGCTTGATTGCGGACCGTCAAATGGGGTCCACAACACGCAACGTTTCTTTACCTTTAATATATTAGCGAAAGACGATTCGGCAATGATGGAAATGCCGGCAGTCCGGCCTGGGTGGTGCCCGGATTTGGCAGTCCGGCAGGCGATAGGAAAAACAGAGCACATATTGGTAAGCGACTTTCATATTAGAGACTGGCACGTGCATTTTTTGTTCAGTGAAGTTGTTAGTATACACGGAATTAAAAAAGGCGTGTTTTGGCCCGATTCTTGCAGCAAGGCTATTTCAGAATACTATAATGGCTTGACAATTTTAGGTTTAACGGTATATTAAAATGACATTTTTGATAGCACAGATACTACATAGCTTACTACCTGTACACCCGATTTCCGGTAGGTTGCTCTACAAAATTCGCTGTTAGGGGGTAATTCCCCGCCGGAGTAAATTCCAAAGGCTACAGCCGGCATGATGGGTGAAGGAGTACGACTCTTAGATGACTTTTTTGGAGGAAAGATGAGAAAAGAAGGGTCATTTCTTTTTGTCCTCATAATCTTGTTTTCAGTTTTTACTTTTGCAAGCCCCGGGGTCGCGGCTGACCCTAAGTGGGCGCCCACTCTGATTGTTCCCGAGGATTCCGTGGTGACTATGTGCGAGAGCGATTCGGTGTGCTTTGACATAGCTGCCGCCGATGTTGATGCCGGTGATTCACTTACCCTGAGCCTGTACTCGGGACCGATCGATTTTGCGACGACCACCTTTGGGGCCGAGTTTGACACGTCGCTGTGCTTCTGGCCGGACAATCCGGGAGATTATGAGTTTATCTGGATGTTGACAGACCGTCAAAATCACGTGGTCAAGGACACCGTGACTTTCACCGTCGTCTTTATTCCTCCACCGTCAATTGAAGACCAGTACTTTGCGGGCGAGTTGTGTTCGTGGGAAAGCGAGCGTAAGCTGCCGCTGAGCGTTGACAATCCGTCCGGCGCGGACATGACATGGAACCTGCTGTCGGGCGTCGGCAGTATCAATGCTACTAGCGGCCTCTTGCGTTATAATCCGGACACGGCGGGTGTTTATTCCTTTGAAGTCGAAGTTGCCAACGAATGCGGTGCCGATACGGCGATGGTCTACGACACGGTGCAGAAAAACCAGCCGCCCGAGTTGACCCTGGATGATATTACCATCAACCTCTGCGCTCTTGAAGAAGTATGTTTCGATGTAATCGCCGCCGACGCTGAAGGCATGATGATGTCGATCGAGCAGACGGAAGGGCCGGGTCAGTTTACCCTGCTGACGGACAGCACGGGTCAGACCTGTTTCCTGCCGGATGACGTCCCAAGCGCGACGTACGAGTTCGTTTACTGTCTGAAGGACCTGTGCCCTTCGGAGTCGGGCCTGTCGTCCGCGACGCAGGCTTGCCCCATCTGTTTCTTTGATACTCTTAACGTGACAGTCGTGATTAATCAGCCGCCGGAAATCGTATGTGAGCCCGGTTTCGAGTTTTTCACATGCGAGGAGGAAACTTTCTGTTTCACGGTGGACGCCAACGATGCGGATTTTGATCCCGTCACGTTCCGGGTTCTGTCGCCGGCCGGCGCGACCGTCGACGGCAACTCCATTTGCTTTGTGGGCACTGAAAATGACCAGCTTGAATTCGTGGTGGAGGCCGCGGATACATGCGGCAACGCCGATACCTGTTTTATTCAGGTATCCGTTAGCGGCAACCGACCGCCATATGTCAGCATTGCCGACCCGATAAGTGTCTCGCCTTGCGGCCCGGAAAGCGTGTGCCTGGCGGCGACAGCCGACGACCCGGATCATAACCTGGAATCCGTCACGGTCAATTACGGGCATTATGATGAGGCCACTGACAGAGTCTGTCTGGATGTCGATACATCAGGCGTATATGAAATAACTTTGACCGCGACCGATTCCTGCGGGGTTTCGGCCAGCGCCACGACTTCCGTCACGGTCACGATGAACACTCCCCCGGTGGTCGACCTGGGTGACGATATAGACCGGTTCCTGTGCGAGCCTATTGAACTGTGCCAGTCCGTGACAATAACCGACGATAATCTCGACCGCGTTGTTCCCAGTTTCGGCAACTACAATCCGTCGACTTCCGAAATTTGCTTCACACTGGAGACGTCCGGCAACTATATACTGTCAGTCTGGGCTTATGATGCCTGCGGCGACTCAACCTATGGCGAAATCGCTGTCAATATAGAATACAGCCAGCCGCCGTTTGTCGAACTCGATCCGGATTATTCGATATTCCAGTGTGACCCCGGCGATATATGTGTGGGCGTGACCACCATTGCGGCCTGGGAGTCGCTGGTGCCGAGCCTCGGGCTGTATAACCCGGACGCGGGGCAAGTATGTTTCTTTGCCGATACATCCGGGACCTACACGTTGACCGTGGAAGTGACCGATTCCTGTGGTTTGATGGCCGCCGATACGGTTGACATCGCGGTCGGCATCAATTCTCCGCCGGTAATCGCGGAGATACCGGACACATCGGTATACCTGTGCTATCCGGAAAACGTCTGCCTGCCGCTGGAAGTGACCGATGCCGACGGCAATATTGCGTCCATTACCGTCAACCGGGGGACCATAAAGGACGACGGCATCTGCTTCGTGCCGTACAGCCAGGTCGACTATACTTTCGTCGTCACGGTGGTCGATTCCTGCGGCGTGACGGTGGAGGAATCAGCCGTCGTGCACGTGGAGACCGAGCAGGACGTGGTGCTGGACTGCCCGAGTGATACGACGCTGTTCGCCTGCGATGCGGACACTTTCTGCCTGCCGGTTGGTGGCATTCCCGATAACGGCGAAGTGACCGTGACCGGTATCAATACCTGGTATGACTCCGAAAAGGGCGCGGTATGTTTTTACGCCGAGTGTTCCAATACGAATCATATAACTGTCAATGTGACAACTCCCTGTAGTACATATAGCTGTGATTTCATGGTCGAAGTCCTATGCAACAACCCGCCGGTGGTTATGCTGCCGCCGGACACTTCATTCTTCCTTTGCGGGCCGGCCGAAGTTTGCATTCCGGCGGGGATTTATGATCTGGACGACAATATCGCCGAGGTGGTGGTTAATCCCGGGACATATAATGAGAGCACCGACCGGATATGCTTCTTTGCCGATACCGCCGGCCTGTACGTGATTAATGTTGCCGCAGTCGATTCCTGCGAAGAACAGGGTTGGGACGAAATCCAGGTGACGGTGACATTTAACACGGCACCGGTCTGCATTGCGCCGGATGACGTGAACCTGACGCTGTGCGGGCCGACGAAAATACGGGTGCCGATCTCGACCACGGATGATGACGGCAACTTCGACCATTGCGAGGTGGTCTCCAGTAAAGGCTTCATTATTGACGGTGAGTGGGTCTACACGACAACGGGCACGGAGGCATTCGATGTCGTATTCCGCTGCTATGACGAATGCGGAGCCTTCTGTGAAAGCGGCTTCTCGGTTAATCTCGATGTAAACGCGCCGCCGGTAGCGTACTGCCCGGGTGATACGACCGTTTTTGTCTGTGAGCTCGGCGACGAAGTGTGCCTGACCGGGTTTGGCGCGGATGACCCCGACGGCAACTATGATTACTCCTACATATCCACCGGATATATCAACGGCGACGAGATTTGCCTGGTGCCGGGTGCGGGAATCAATGAAGTCAAGTACATAGCCGTGGACTCGTGCGGTCTCGAGGATACCTGCACGGTGGTCGTTAACATGGTGGTCAACACGCCGCCGGAGTGCGACCTGCCCGACGACACGACAATCGCGTTGTGTGACTTCGAAGAGATTTGTCTTCCGATAAATGCCACGGACGTCGACGGCAACCGGAAAGAATGTGTCCTGGTTGACGGTCCGGGCGAGCTTTTCGTCTACGACCCGAATGTAAAAGAATATGAAAATCCCCACAGCGCCGCCGGCGACAATTGCGCGTTGTGGTGCTACACGCCGACGAAAGATACTTCGTTTGCCGTGACAATCCGCTGCCTGGACTCGTGTGGAGCCTACTGCGAGGGTAGTTTCAACGTCACGATTCAGAGTAACCATCCGCCGGAAGTGAGTTGCCATGGGGATACGTCGATTTTTATCTGCAAGCCTGCGACGATCGGCCTGGGCGGATTCAGCGCTTTTGATCCGGACGGCAACATGCTCAGCGTCATCGTTACCGGCGCGATTTCGGGTGATGACAGTCTGGTATATCTTGAGGCGGTGGAGGGTCTTAACACCATTATCTTAACGGCCACGGACAAGTGTGGCGTTCAGGCAGCCTGCACCACCGAGGTGAATGTCACGGTCAACACGGCTCCGATCTGCAACCTGCCCAATGACACTACCATCAATCTTTGCATGTTCGAGGAGGTCAGTCTCCCGGTCGGCGCCACGGACAGCGACGGTAATCTGGAGAGTTGTATACTCACGAGCGAGGTGGGCGAACTGGTCGGAGGTTTCTGGACATATACACCGACAGCCCATGACGAGACGGTCGAGGTCACGGTGGAGTGCTCCGATTCCTGCGGGGCGATCTGTTCAGGGACTTTTGTAGTTACCTTGCACGTAAATACACCGCCGGTTATTGATGAGCTTTACCATTCAGCTTTCCTGTGCTTTGCCGGCTCCGAGAGGACGTTTGGCGTCAATGCCTTTGACGCTGACGGCGAGGCCCTGACATATAGTCTGACGACTGCTTTCGGCACGATCGATCCGGTGACGGGCGTGATAAGTTATATTGCCGACACCGCCGGTGTCTACGAATTCGGCGTGGAGGTTGCGGACAGTTGCGCCTCGGCCGCGGCGACCGTGACCGATACGATAACTTTGAACACGGCCCCGGAAGTTGTCGAATATGATTCGACAATCTTCCTGTGTGATCCGCAGGAGATTTGCTTCGACGTCGTAGCGTCCGATCCTGACGGCGAACTGATATCAATAACCCAGACGGGCGGGGCGGGCAGTTTTGTCCAGCTTACGGATACGTCGGGGCAGACCTGCTTCATGCCGGACGCTGTTGATTCAGCAACCTACATATTTACTTATTGCGCCAGCGACGGTTGCGATGCCGATGGTGACGGCTCACCCGAGTGCGCGGAAAGCACGATTACAATCACTGTAATTCTCGACAAACCGCCCGTTCTGACCTGTCCGCCTGAACAGAGCTTCTTCGCCTGTGGTGATGAACCCATGTGTTTTGAACTGATCGAGGTGAGTGACCCGGAGGGCGGCGAGGTCACGATAAATATCCTGTCCGGCAACGCGACGGTGGAGGGGACCACGGTTTGCCTGATTCCCGCATTGACCGGTCAGTTGTCAGTCGAGATCGAGGCCGTCGATACTTGCGGCCACGCGGCCACCTGCTCGGTGCCGGTTACGATAACCCCCAACCTGCCACCGGTGGTCACGGTCGACGATGATTTCCAGACTTTCCTTTGTGAACCCGGCCAGGTCTGCTTCGGATATATGGCTACTGATCCGGATATGAATGTGGCTACGGTAACGACGAGTTATGGCTTTATGGGTGTCATACCCGAGAACATATGTTTCGAGGCGGATACGGCGGGCCTCTACACGATCACGGTAACGGCGGTGGATTCCTGCGGAGATGAGGCCAGCGCCACGATTAACGTGACGGTCGATCTCAATGAAGCGCCGCTTGTTGACCTTGGCGAGGATCGGACGATATCACTCTGCACTATCACGGAGTACTGCCTGACCGACGTGGTCGTCGAGGACGAAAACATAGAGGCAATAAACGTCATCGGTGGTGAATATGACCCGGAGAGCGGGGAACTCTGTTTCACTCCCGAGGGGGCCGGCGAGCATAGCATCAGTCTCGAGGTGATGGACTCCTGCGGGGTTTCGGCGATTGACGAAGTTATCATCACTGTAAACCTGGCTGAGCCGCCCACAGTCTCGCTGGGCGATGACCAGGACCTCTTCGTATGCGCCCTGAGCGAGATATGCATCCCCGTGGAGACTATCGAGAACTTCGAGTCGCTGACTCCGACGCTCGGCCAGTACAATGCCGACACGCGCGAGGTCTGCTTCACGCCACAGGCCGCGGGTGCCTATGAGCTTATTGTAACGGTAGTAGATTCGTGCGCTCTTGAGGGCGCCGATACAGTGGATATAAATATCGCGTTGAACTCGCCGCCGGTGCTCGGCCAGATGCCCGACACGAGCGTCTATATCTGTTACCCGAAGAACATATGCCTGCCCATTGATATATCGGACGTTGACGACAACATTACCTCTATCGAGGTCAATCGGGGCAGCTACAGTGACGGCGCTGTCTGCTTCGTGCCGTACGCGGCCGGTGATTACGAAGTGATTATCACCGTGACCGACGAGTGCGGCGAGATGGTGGCGGATACGGCCAATGTCACGGTCCGGACCGACCAGGCTATCGACCTGGTGTGCCCGAACGACACCACGATCTTCACGTGCGAACTGGATACGTTCTGCATCGAAGTCGACGACTCGGGGATACCGGATTATGCCGAGGTATCGGTCACGGGTATCAATGCGTGGTGGGACGCGGAGAAGCATTCGGTCTGTTTCTACGCCGAGTGCGCTGTGACCAACCACATAACGATCAATGTCACCACGCCGTGCAATACTTACAGTTGCGATTTCAACGTCAGGGTAGACTGTAACCGGGAGCCGCTGGTGATTCTGCCGCCGGATACGCTGATAACGATATGCGAGCCGACATCACTGTGCCTGCCGGTGGGTGTATCCGATTTTGACGGGAACCTGCAGTCGGTGATGGTCGACGGCGCGACCTACAACGCTTCGGCGGGCCAGGTTTGCTTCGACGCCCTGGCGGCGGGAAGCTATACGATTACGGTAACAGCTGAAGATTCATGCGGCGCTGTCGGTCAGGACGAGATCGTCGTGACGGTGGTGGAGAACACCGCCCCGCAGGTGACGTTCGGGGTGACTGACACGACGTTGTCGCAGTGCGTGCCGGAGGAGATTTGCCTGCCGCTTGAAATCAACGATGCTGACAACAATATAACCAAGATACTTGTATCTCGCGGGGAATACGACCCGGATGCCGGGACAATCTGTTTCACGCCTCCGGACACCAACGGAACTTATTGTGTGACGGTCATAGCCCGGGATATCTGCGGGCTGGCCGATACCGCTCAGGCATGCGCGGTCGTGGAGCCGGGTGCTTACGTGGCTATCGATTGCCCGACGGAGCTTATCAGTGTGGATACACTCTGTGAGCCGCAGAGCGTCTGCGTGCCGCTGGCGATCAGCGGCGGCGAATTCTCGGTGGCGGCCGACTTGGGTGCGTGGTCTGACGGCCAGTTGTGCTTCCAGGCGGATACCAGCGGCCTCTACGTGATCGAGGTTACCGCCACGGCGGTGTGCAATGAAGTCAAATGCACGGTGCAAGTGGAGGTGATCATCGCCGAGCCGGTGACGATAACCTGCCCCGGCGACGCCCAGGTGTTCTTGTGTGCCGCGGATACGCTCGCCTACGGGTTTGCGGTGTCCAGTTCGGTGGGGGATTATGAGGTGACAGCCCCCGCGTATATTGAAGGTGATTCGGTTTATGTTCCGGTTCTGCAATCGGGCAATTATCTCATTATGATGACGGCCTGGGGATCCTGCGGTGCCGATACGTGCTCGTTTACCGTAGCGGCGACATTCAATACGCCTCCGGAAGTAACGGTCGGCAATGATACTGTCCTGACCGTCTGTGAGCTGCCCAACATCTGTCTGGCGTTCGACACGGCCGACGTAGATAACAATATCGCGGAGGTTACCACCAGCCATGGCACCGTAGAGGGCAACCAGGTCTGCTTCACCCCGCCCAATTACGGTCCCTATGCGGTTACGATTACGGCCACGGATGAGTGCGGCGCGAAGGCGTCGAAGACGGTGAGCGTGACGGTGAACCTCGGTGCAGAGGCACAGATTATCCAGTGCCCGACCAACCAGTCCCGGACGATTTGCGGGGCCGACTCGGTCTGCATCGCCGGCCTCCTGATATGGCCCTTTGATGCTGAAGTTACGGTGCTGCCGAATGGTCACTATAACGCCGATGGCGGTGAGGTCTGTGTTTACATCGAGGAGAGCGGCACTTACGAGGTGTCCGCCATTGTCAAGGGCCTGTGTGGGGCCGATACCTGCTCCTTTGATTTGCAGGTTGAAGTGGCGGTGCCGCCGGCAGTGACCTGCCCGGCCCAGATCGACAGCCTGATGTGCCTGGCCGAGCCGCAGGAACTTTGTTTTGACGTCGATACCAGCGGCACGGGTGTTGAAGTAACGATCGAACCGATCGGGACATATTCGGCCGGGGTGGTCTGTGTGCCGTTTGAAGAAGCAGGCACCTATGAGATCGATATTATTGCATCGGGCGTTTGCGGTGCGGATACGTGTACCACCGTTCTGAATATCACGGCCGATGAGGCACCGGAGTTATTCCTGTCCGACTACCTGAGTTTCTATCGCTGTGATTTTGACACGAATACTATCTGTATTGACGGTCTCTATGCGCGCGATACGGAGTCGGATGTAACGTTTATGCTTACCGAAGTACTGGTGGACGGCTCGCCGGCCACAGCCGACATCAATTTCGAGCTGGCTCCCGGCGTCGATGACAGCGGCGAGGTGTGTTTCGTTCCGGATCAGTTCGGGGCCTACGAGTTCTTCTTCGAGGCGGACGACGGCTGCCAGGTAACTTCGGGCTCCTTTATAGTGGATATTTTCGAGAAGGACGACTGTGATGTCTGCGTGTACCTGGAGATTGACGGCGGCGAGTGTACGCCGGTCGGGCTGCCCAAGAACGTCGATCTCAACATCCGGACCAACCAGGTTATCGGCGGTTTCGTGGTGCTGATCAGCTACGACGCCTCGGTGATGTCCTTCCAGGACGCGGATATCGACGGCTCGAGCATTGACGGCTGGGAATACTTCGTTTACCGTCTCAATTCGGCGGCCTGCGGCACGGCCTGTCCTTCCGGGCTGGTCCGCTTCACCGGTATCGCCGATGTCAACAACGGTGACAATCACCCGCCGGTGGAAACGTTGAAACCCGAGGGCCTGTTCATTGACGTGCAGTTCCTCGTCGCCAATGACCAGAACCTCAGCGACCAGTTCCTGCCGATCGGTTTCGTCTGGTACGACTGTGGTGACAACACTTTCTCCGATCCGACCGGAAATTACCTCTACGTGGAGAATCGCATATATAACGCCGAAGGCATAATAATCTGGGACGAAGAAGATGATATCACGTATCCCGATGCTCTCCGTCCTTTCGGCCTGGGTGCTCCCGATAGCTGCGTCACCGGCTCCGATAAGAGCGGGCCGCAGAGGTGTATCGAATTCGTCAACGGTGGGATATGTGTGATTCATGCCGATTCCATCGACTTCCGCGGCGATGTGAACCTGAATAACATCGCTTACGAGATCGCGGACGTGGTGGTGTTCACCAACTACTTCATCTTCGGCCTGAGCGCTTTTACTATCAACGTGCCCGGTCAGATAGCCGCGACCGACGTCAATGCCGATGGCCTGACGCTGAGCGTGGCTGACCTTGTCTACCTGATCCGCGTAGTGGTCGGTGATGCCGATCCCATTCCGAAACTGGTGCCCTACGACGACGAATTGGTGCTGACAACGCGATACGACCCCGGTCTGTTAAGGCTGTCGTCGCAAGCGGTGAGCAGTATCGGCGGTGCCCTGCTGGTCTATGAAATTCCGAATGGGCTGAAGTTGGATGAGCCCTGTCTGGCCCGGGATGCTGCAGACATGTCGATGGTATACGTAGTCAAAGACAACGAGTTGAGGATGCTGCTGTACAGTGTCAGCGCCGACCGGGTTGTGGCCGGACGAAACGACCTGTTGGAAATACCGTTCAACGGCGAAGGACGGATAAGACTGGTCGAGGCACAGTTTGTCGATTACCAGGGCAGACCGTACCGAAGTGTGGAAAAGAGAAGCCAACTGCCCGGCGACTATGCCCTCAACCAGAACTATCCAAACCCGTTCAATCCGGAGACAAATATCAGTTTCATCCTTCCGGTGCAAACCCGCTGGAACCTGAGTATCTTCAACATTACCGGTGCGCTCGTCCGGGAGTTCAACGGCACTGACGAGGCCGGTACGGTGACGGTGACCTGGGATGGCCGCAACTCGGATGGTGCCCAGGCGGCCTCGGGTGTGTATCTCTACCGTCTCAAGGCGGAGGATTTCAGCGCCACCAAGAAGATGATCCTGCTCAAATAAGAAAATTCTTCAATAAGATCCCTGTCTTATCTTTCCTCTGAGGCGTCCGGTTCGAAAGAGCCGGACGCTTCGTTTACTTATGATAATCGCTTCCGTGGAGAATGGAGAAGGCGCGGTAAAGTTGCTCCAGGAGGACCAGGCGAACGAGTTGGTGACTGAAAGTCATAGGCGACAGCGACAAGACGACGTCGGCTTCTTTCAGGATAGCCTCGTCGAGCCCGTAGGCACCGCCGATGAGGAAATTGATTATTCCCTGACACCGGGTCTGGAAGTTTTCCAGCCTGGCAGCAAAAGCCTTCGAATCGCATTTTTCACCGCGATCGCTAAGGGCCACTCGCAAGCCTTTTTCCAGTTCCCGTCGGATGCGGGCCGCCTCGCGTTGCCTGATCTGGGAAGGGGTAAGAGCCGCCGAAACTCTTACAGCCGGAATGATGATCCACTCGATACGGGCAAAGCGCGAGAGCAGCTTGCCGAAGTGCTCGCAGCCTTCGGTGACCCATCGCTCCTTGTCCTTTCCGACGGCTATGATTCTTATTCTAACCACCGGCACTGACCCGGATTATCAGGTGCCGCCGTCGGGGACCGTCGAACTCGCAGAAGTAGATACCCTGCCAGGTACCCAGAACCAGGCGTTTTTTCTCCACCAATATCTGCTCGGAGAAACCGATAAGTGATGCCTTGAGGTGGGCGTCGGAATTTCCTTCAGCGTGGTGGTAGCCGTCCTGTTGCGGGATTTCCTTCTGCAGCTTGTAGAGTATGTCGCGGGTAACGGCCGGGTCGGCGTTTTCATTGATCGTGACGGCCGCCGTGGTGTGTGGGACAAAGCAAAAGGCCAGGCCCGATTCGTGAGAGCTTTCCTCGACGGCTTTCCGGACCAGCGAGGTGATGTCGATCATTTCTTCCCGCTGGTGTGTTTCTACGGTATAGTCTTTTGTCATGCGAACAACGCTTCTGCAAATTGTTTTGGATCGAACGGCTGCAGATCGTCGATGCTTTCTCCCAGACCGATATAATCAACCGGCATCCCCAGCTCTTCGGCCACGGCGATGATCACGCCGCCCTTGGCGGTGCCGTCCAGTTTCGTAACAATCACGCCATCGCACCCCACCGCATCGGTAAAGACCTTGACCTGCGACAGAGCATTCTGGCCGGTGGTGCCATCGATTATCAACTTGGAAAAGATGGACGCCGTGGGGAGAGCTTTGGCGATGACGCGCTTGATCTTCTTGAGTTCTTCCATCAGGTTGGTTTTGGTGTGCAGGCGGCCGGCCGTGTCCACCAGCAGAAGATCAGCTTTTCGGGCCAGGGCGGCGTTGGCGGCGTCGAACGCCACTGAAGCCGGGTCGGCTCCTTCGCGCGACTTGATGATTTCCACGCCGCTACGCTCCGCCCAGATAGCGACCTGGTCGATGGCCGCGGCGCGAAAAGTGTCGCAGGCGGCAATCATGACCCTGCTGCCCCGGGAGGCGAAGCTGGTGGCCAGCTTGCCGATGGTGGTGGTTTTGCCGACGCCATTGACACCTAGAATCAGCCATATGGTCGGACCGGAACTGTCCGCGACGGGCGAAGAAGCCGCCTTTTGTGAAAGGATATCCGTAATCTCATCCTTGAGCAGAGCCAGAATGTCGCTTCCTTCGGACAGTCCCTGCTCGCGGGCCCCGGCCTTGATGCTTTCAATCAGCCGCAAGGTGGCTTTCACGCCGACGTCGGCCTCAATTAGAATTTCCTCTATCTCATCGAGCAGTTCGTCATCGATGCGGCGCCTGGTCACGACGCGGGAAATTCTGCCCAGGAGATTATCTTTGGTTTTGGCCAGAGATTTCTTGAGTTTTTCGAAAGGAGTCAGCATCACACCCAAGTACTACCGCGGATCCTCTTCGTCGCTCGCATGCGTGATTTTGGGAGTCATGCGTTCGACGATGCTCTGCGGGATTTCGGGTTCACCGTTACCCTCTTCAGGACCTTCGGCTTCATCTGAGACCGGGAAGTCGGCGGCGGGGGAGGCTGATGATTCGCGGACCGGCTGGAATTCCGCGATTCCCGTGACAAGCTGTTGCTCATCGTCGGTAATCTCACTGAACTTGACGGCCACCAGCTTGGAGATACCGGGCTGCTCCATGGTGACACCGTAAAGGTTGTCCGAGACCTCCATCGTGATTTTGTTATGCGTGATGGCGATGAACTGGGTCTGCGCCGAGAAAGTACCAATGATTTTCAGGAATCGCCGACAGTTGGCGTCGTCCAGTGGGGCGTCTATTTCATCCAGGATGCAGAAGGGTGAGGGTTTTACCATATAGAGCGAAAAGAGCAGGGCAATTGCCGTGAGGGCGCGCTCACCGCCCGACATCATCGTTATGGATAGAAGTTTCTTGCCCCGTGGCCGGGCTATGATAACAATATCCGATTCCAGCGGATCATCGGGGTTCTCCAGAGAGATGTCAGCTTCACCACCCGTGAACAACTCGGTGAAAAGCTGTTGGAAGTTTTCTCGAACCTTGCTGAACGTCTCGTTGAACAGTTTCCGGGCAGTGTTGTTGATGGTGCCGATAGTCTCCTGGAGGTCTTTTTTGGCGGTTTGCAGGTCCCGCAGTTGCTCGCCCAGGAACTTCTCCCGGTCGCTGGCAACGTGATATTCCTCCAGGGCCAGAAGATTGACCGCGCCATACTTTTTGAGTTGTTCGCGGAGGGTGTGCAATTGCTCGAGCGCCTGGTCATGCGAAAGAGACTCATCGGGATTGGCGGCTTCCACCACGGTTATGTCAACCTCGTACTCCTCTGTGATTCGCTCGGCAATCGAGCGGGTTTCGGAATCGAGAGTGGTCAGTCGAATCTCAAGTTGATGCAGTTGTTCCTTGGTATCCTCTTTATCCGAGCGCACCGCCTTGACCTGTTTTTCTTTCTCGGTGTAGCGCTGCAGCAGCGCCGCCTGGGCTTCACGCAGTTGACCCTGGCGTGTGGTCATCTCGCTGCGCCGGCCGAAGGACTCCTTCAGACCCCCTTCCAGTTCGGCTATCCGCTCGGCCGAACTCGCAATGTCACGCTCAGCCTGCGCGATTTCCTGCTCTTTTGCCTGAAGAGTGTTGGCGAGTTCTTGCTGCAACTCCCGCATGTGGGTTATTTTGCTCTCGATCTGTTGCGCCCTGCTGCGGGCTTCCACCACCTGCACCTGTATGCGTGAGACCTTTTCCAGGGCTTCTGTGGCCGCGGCTTCCCTGTCACTGAGCTGGGTGCCGGCCTGAGACATGCTGCTGACGAGATTATCTTTTTCGCTGGAAAGCTGGCCGTAGTCCAACTCCAGGGTGTACTGGCGGTGGCGAATCTTGTCCAGCTTGCCCTCGGTTGTCTGGCGTTCCCGGTCGAGACGGGCAAGCTCGTTGTCCACCGTCTGTCGGCGATAGCCGCTTTCGGTCAGTTTGTCCTGGGTTTCACGGGCCTCATCGGCCAGCGAGTCAAGTTCGGACATAAGGCGCGCCGACTGCGCCCGCGAGGCGGCGATGCGGGCGGTATTCTGGTTCTTTGCCGCCTGCAGGTTCTCCATCTGCTCGCGCAGTTCAGCGGCCAGCTTCTCCTGCTCGACGACCTTTTCCTTGCGGCGGAAAAGCGGAAACTGGTCATCGGAACCACCCGAGATGATGTTCTTGCTGTACACTGTTCCGTCCGTGGAGACGGCCTTGAACCCGTAAGGGAGACGCTCGAGAATCCCGCTCGGATCGGCCCCTTTACCGAATACGGCAACGTGTGCCAGGACCGCCTGCATAAGGGGGCGCAACTTCTCGTCGGTGGTGACCAGGGTATCGAGCCAGCCGATAAACTCGGGATTGGAGATGTCGGGCCGCTTCACGATCGGGTTGAGGGTGCCGCTGTCCGGGACCAGTATCCCGATTCTTCCCTTTCTCTCTTCTTTCAGATACCGGATGATGTTCTCGGCGGTTTTGCGTTCCTCACAAATGACATACCGGGCCAGTTCACCGAGGGCAGCCTCAACGGCAACCTCGAGACCTTCAGCCGGGACGAATTTCTCGGCCACCGTTCCGGCGATGCCGCTCCAGCGCTCCTTGACCTCCATGGCGGCCACCACCCCGGAATCGTGGCCTTCGTAATGAAGCATCATCTCTTCCAGGAGGTGCTTTCGAGCCAGGCAGGCTTCGATGGAGGCGGTCAGGTCGGCGATTTTCAACGCGAGATCTTCACCGGCCTCAACCAGGCGCTCGAGTTCTTCGCGCAGACCTGCCGCGGAGGTTTCGGTTTCGGATTTACGCGAGTTCACATCGTCAAGAGACTGCCGGTGCCGTTCGACCTGCTGCTGCACGTCGGCCAGTTGGGAGCGGTTGCTTTCAGTCTGCGAGGCTATGTCATCGAGCCGCTGCCGGAGTTCCTGTTCCTGCTGGCGTAGATTGTCCTCTTCGGTCTTGCCCGAGGAGATCCTGCCCTCCAGTTCGACCAGTTTTTTGTTTTCACTCTCACGGGTCGTGCGCGCCGCCAGAAGCTGCCGGTCAGTCTCGGCCTGGGTCGTCTCGGCCCCGGCCAGGGCGCCGACCAGCGACTCGAGTTCGGCGTTCTGTTGTGAGAGTTCTTCTCCGGTGCGGTCCTTCTGTTCGGACAGAATCCCGGAACGTGCCTGAAGGGCTTTTATGTCGGCCTGGTTGCGTTCGATAAGGGCGGTGGCGTTGGAGCGCTTCTCGCCCAGAACCGAGATTTCGTTTTCCAGTTGGTGTGCCTTCTCGGAAATCTCGTACACCTGGTTGCCGACGGCGGTTAATTCGTGTTCGAGGTCGAGTTGTTCGGTGCGGTTGTTCTCAAGTTCGGAGGAGGCCGTGTCCAGTTCCGCCTGGCGGCCTAGCATCTTATCGTTAAGGCTATCGGCCCGGGCTTTCACTTCGCGCCTTTCGGCCTCGACCGCCCTGATGCGCTGAGAGTTGAGGTGCAATTCCCAGGCCTTGATTTCATCAAGAGCTTTCTGGTATCTTTCCGCCTTTTTGTACTGTCGTTTCAGAGAGTTGACCTGGGTTTTCACTTCGGCGTAAATGTCGTTGAGGCGCAGGAAATCGGTTTCGGTAGCATCCAGCTTTCTCAGGGCGGCCCGTTTGCGCTGCTTGTACTTGGTGATACCGGCCGCCTCTTCGAAAAGAAAGCGGCGCTCTTCGGCCTTGTCCGAGATAACGGAGTCGACCATGTCCTGCTGGATCACCGAATACGAATGGGCCCCGAGACCGGTGTCAAAAAACAACTCGGTGATGTCTTTCAGTCGGCAGGGGACCTTGTTGAACAAGTATTCGGACTCGCCGCTGCGAAAGAGGCGCCGGCTGATTTGTAGCTCGCCGTATTCGGTCGGCAGGATGCCGGTTTCATTGACCAGGGTCAGGGTAACCTCGGCCATTCCCAGCGGCTTCATGTCGCGCGAGCCATTGAAAATAACTTCTTCCATCTTGCTGCCGCGCAGCAGAGTTACTTTCTGCTCGCCCAGCACCCAGCGCAGGGCGTCCAGGATGTTGGTTTTGCCGCATCCGTTCGGGCCGACGATAGCCGTTATACCGTTTGAGAAGTTGATAGTGGTTTTGTTGGCAAATGATTTGAATCCCAGAATGTCCAATTTCTTCAGATACACTGTTCCTCCGGGCTTTAGCAGCGGTTAGGCGGTGACACTTCATTGGGGACACTGTTTCGGAGCGTGTCCAGAGTTTCCAGCAGGGAGCGATATATGTGGCGCTCATCGCGCAGATATTTCGTTTTTATTTCAAGGTTGTAAAACGGCCGGCCGAGGTGGTTACCCCGACCGATGCGTACGATATTGGGGAAATTCAACAAAATGCATGATGTGAAGACGGACGCTTCCAGACCCAGGTCAAGCAGGGCATCGAACTTGTGGTCTTGCAGCATCTGCAGGTAGCTCTTCTTGGGCAGCCCCGACCAGGTCAGTTGCTCCGGCGACGGCGAGAGAATCTGGAAGCCCTTGCGCGGAAAGATGTCCTTGACCTTTACGCCCGGCATCGACAGAAGAGTGACGTCGGCCGGTTTGAACAACTCGGAGATTTTGGGGAGGAACTGTTTGACGACAGTCAACTCCCTCAGTCCGCCCGGCAGGCAGACCAGAATGTGTTTTGGCTTCTTCAGGTCGGCGGGAAAACTGAAAGACACGTCCGGGAGTTTGTTCCTGGCATGGCGAAGTTTAACCCGGGCGATAAAATCTCTAAAACTCATCGGTTGCCCCCTGCAAAGTATTGCCGGTGTCGCCGGGGTTTGCAGCGGGAGAGGAGGCGGCGTCGGTCTCGGAATCGGGAGTGACTCTGACCGGAGGTTTCTGGCGCACCACGGCTGGAGCGGGTTCAACTTCGCGCGCGAGGATTGACGGGAGGTTAACCTGTGTGATCTCGACCCGGGAGATCCGCCTGGCCTCCGGATCGACCAGGTTCACCGGTTGCCCGTTCAATTCGATATCGATCTGCGAGGGCACCGCCACGGATACGCGCATACGATACTTGGCCGTAACGGTGTAAATACGTCCCGGCAGGAGATTGCGAAAAACGGCCGTGTCACCGTCGGCCAGAATGGTCGCCCAGCTTTCACCACGCGCGGCGAGGCGGAGCATGAACGGCTGGGGTCTGGCATATTCCGGCACGTTCCAGTCGTAGGATGCATACCGCGCATCTTCCTCCCCCGGCACGGCTTCCTCGGCGGGCTCGCCCTCGGTGGCGATGGCCGTCTCCCGGGCTGCCTCCGGACTGTCGTCTCCGGAGAGCAGCATGTTTAAGCC
Source organism: uncultured bacterium (assembly GCA_965602205.1). Taxonomy (GTDB): domain Bacteria; phylum Zixibacteria; class MSB-5A5; order GN15; family FEB-12; genus DAOUUR01. Next base: position 20,361 of record CBFCYQ010000006.1, read on the forward strand.
GAGGAATATGACAAAAGCGACGACAATGACACCCAGAATCAGGCCCAGTTTTTTCATATAGCCGGAGGATTCATCGCGAGCAGTTTCCGGTGTTTCTTCCTGTTCTTCAGAACTCTGTTTATCGGGAAAGGCGCTCTCGGTCCTTTCGGCTCCGGACGTATCCACCGGTTCGAGGGCTTCGCCGATGTCCTCTTTGATGGCTTCAATCGTCCGGGGGTAATCGATGCCCAAAGCCTCAGCGTAAGATCTGGCAAACAGACTGTAGTATATTTCAGAAGGCAGCGTCGTGATATCGCCTGATTCAACCGATTCGAGACTGGCCAGCGGTATCTTCAACTCCACCGCCAGGTCTTCCAGCGACATGCGCCGCCGCTCCCGTTCGAGCTTAAGCAGTTCTCCAAGTTTTTTCCGTACCTGGTTCATATTCAACAAGTAAGGCGCGTTTATCGTGTCACAATTTCTCTGGCCAGCCGTTCCAGCAAGGACCGTGGTAAGCCAATGACATTATCCAAGTTACCCTCTATCCTGTCAACTAAAAAACCCCCCATACCCTGTATGCCGTAGGCGCCGGCCTTGTCACCGGGCTCGCCGGAGTCGATATACCGCCTTATTTGTTCGTCGCTGACCTGGTTGAAGTAGACGCTGGTCAGTTCGTGCCCTGAGGTCAGGATATTGCCGCCGGAAGCGAAAGCCAGGGCCGTGCAGACCGTATGCTTGTTGCCGGACAGGGTCTTAAGGGTCCGATGAGCCTCTTCATTGTCGGCCGGCTTTCCCAAAACCCGTTCACCCAGGACCACGACGGTGTCACAGCCCAGGACAATCTGATGTTTATCGGCCCGCTCAGCCACGCGGAGAGCCTTATCCTCGGCCAGCCTCCGGGCGTAGGCGTACGGGTGTTCGCCCGGCAGGCAATCCTCTTCCAGATCCGGAATAACCTGCCGGAAAGGTATACCTATCTCCTTAAGCAGTCTGACACGTCGGGGAGACCTCGAACCGAGGATCAACTCAGACCCGGCCGTCAACTGCCGCAGCGATTCATACATCATGTTCCAAAATAATAGTGACGGGACCATGGTTGGTAAACTTCAGATCCATTCGTGCTCCGAATATCCCTGTTTGCACGACCAGTCCTGAAGAGCGCAGGCGTTCGACGAACTTTTCGTACAGGCGCTCCGCTTCGACCGGCTCCATGGCATCGGTAAACGCGGGGCGGCGGCCTTTCCGGGTATCGGCGTAGAGCGTGAACTGCGAGACAACGGTGATCTCGGCACCGACGTCAAGGGCGGATAAATTCATCTTTTCCTGGTCGTCCTCGAAAATACGCAGATTCACGACCTTGTCGGCCAGGTGACCGCACGATTGCTCGCCATCGCCGATTTTCGAGCCGAACAACACCAGCAGTCCGGCCTTTGTCGAACTGTGCAAGCGGCCCTCGACCCAGACTTCGGCCCCGGACGTTCTCTGTATAATCAATCTCATAGTCGGTCCTCGTGAACGGACTTGAATATACGCGATAATGGCGTGGAGACAACGGTTTTTGCCGACCGCGCGATTATAATTTACTTGCATAGGTCTGGCGCGGGCATTTCATTGGGGCCATGACAGGGAGGTTATACAATCTGGGCATAGATATCGGTTCGGTCTCGGTCAAGGTCGTGCTTCTTGACCGTGGCCAGGTTGCCAAGAAGGTGTATCGCCGCTTCGAAGGCAGACCGTTTGAAACCCTGCATCAAATTCTCTGCGACGATTTTCCGGAACTGAGACAACAGTCATTTTGCCTCGGTCTGACCGGTATTGGCGGAAGGACGGCGCAGTCCATACTCGGCGGCAAGTTCTTCGGTGAGATTGGCTGTCTCGGGGCCGCCAATCTGCGGGTATTGTCCGGTGCGCGGACCGTTATTGAGATGGGCGGGGAAGACTCCAAGCTCCTGGTGCTCGATCCCCGGAAGAAAGTGGTCGCGGACTTTGCCATGAACGCGCAGTGCGCCGCCGGGACCGGTTCCTTCCTCGATCAGCAGGCCGGGCGGCTGAAGATCTCGATCGAGGACGAGTTCGGCCGTTTGGCGATGATGTCGAAAAACCCGCCGCGCATCGCAGGTCGCTGTTCGGTATTTGCCAAGTCAGACATGATCCATCTGCAGCAGATTGCGACGCCGGACTACGATATTGTCGCCGGACTCTGTTTTGCAGTGGCCCGCAATTTCAAAAGTTCCATTGCCAGGGGCAAAAAGCTGGAGAGGCCCATAGCTTTCGAAGGTGGCGTGGCAGCTAACCCCGGTATGGTCAGGGCTTTTACGGAGATTCTGGACCTGGACGAAGGGGAGCTGATTATACCCGACCACTATAACGTGATGGGTGCCCTGGGAGCGGCTTTTCTGGCAGTCGGCGACGAGACGCTGGTAGACGGTTTTGACCCCGAGAAAATAACCTCGTATCTAAAATTCCGCCAGGTGGCCCGGTCGGGGCGCGAGGCTCTGTCGTACGATCATCCTGATTCCAAGCATTATGATGTCACCGCCGCCCAGCGCCCGACCGATTACGACGGCCTGGAGGTGTTCCTGGGCATCGATGTCGGCTCTCTGTCCACCAACCTGGTCCTGATCGACCGCGATAACCGGGTGATTGCACGGCGATACCTCATGACCGAAGGCCGGCCTATCGAAGCCGTGAGGCGCGGTCTGGCGGAAATAGGACAGGAAGTGGGCGAGAAGGTGTCCGTCGTCGCGGTGGGAACGACGGGTTCGGGGCGGTACCTGACAGGAGACTTCGTCGGGGCCGATACGGTGCGCAACGAAATTACGGCCCAGGCCACCGCGGCCGTCAATATTGACCCGACGGTGGACACTATTTTCGAGATCGGCGGCCAGGACTCGAAGTACATATCACTCGACAAAAGAGCTGTCGTTGACTTTGAGATGAATAAAGTCTGCGCCGCCGGTACCGGCTCGTTTTTGCAGGAGCAAGCGGAAAAACTGAATATCAGCATAGAGAACGAGTTCGGTGACCGCGCCCTGGGCGCCAAGTGTCCGGTAGGGTGCGGCGAGCGCTGCACCGTGTTTATGGAATCCGACCTGGTCGCGCATCAGCGCAGTGGCGCCTCCAAAGATGATCTTATCGCCGGTTTGGCATATTCCATTGTGGCCAACTATCTGACAAAGGTGGTGGGAGATCGAAAAATCGGCGACAACATATTCTTCCAGGGGGGAACGGCCTGGAACAAAGCCGTCGTGGCCGCATTCGAAAAACTTACCGGCAAGAGCATCACGGTCCCGCCCCATCACGACGTCACCGGGGCCATCGGCGCCGCCATACTGGCTATGGAGGAAACGGCTCGCCCCGACTTCAAAACCCGCTTCAAAGGGTTTGATCTCTACAAGCGAAAGTACCGCCTGAGTTCGTTCAGTTGTGAAGACTGCCCGAATAACTGCGAGATACACAAGGTAGAGATAGAAAACGAGCAGCCGCTGCATTACGGCGCGCGTTGCGAAAAATACGATGTTGACACGGCCAGGAAGAAAAGGCGGACGACAAATTATGCCGCTTTGCGCCAGAAGCTGCTTTACCGGCAGTATTTCAAGTTCAGCGGCGCCGGCGAGGCGCGGGCGCGAGTGGGCATTCCGCGGGTCCTGCATTTCTTCGAATATTATCCCTTCTGGCGCGCTTTCTTTGAATCCGTCGGATTCGAGGTGGTCGATTCCGACCGGTCCAACTATAGTATTGTCGAGGATGCCCTAGAACTGTTCATAGCCGAGACGTGCTATCCCATCAAGCTGACCTACGGCCATATCGCCGATCTGATAAAGAAAAAGGTCGACTATATCTTCCTACCGTCGCTTATCCGTGTCTCCGAGGCGGGGCATGACGAGGACAAGGGCGCTTTTATCTGTCCTTATGTCCAGACTATCGGCTCCTCCATAAAAACGCGCTTCGACTTTGCCCAAGAGGGCATCAAGCTGGTTGATCCGGCCATCTCCCTCAGTAATGACGTTAGCAGCCTGAGAGGCAAACTGAAACCTCTGGCCGGAGCCTTCGGCCTGAGCGACAGGGATTTCCATACGGCGGTAGACGCGGGACTGCAAGCCCTCAACACCTTCAAGAAGAGTCTGATGGATGAAGGTCAGAAGATATTGGAGGAATTGGGCCCTGACGAGAAGGCGCTGGTGATAGTCAGTCGTCCTTACAACGGCTACGACCGCAAGCTGTCCCTGGATCTGCCCGACAAGATTCGAAATCTCGGCTACAAGGCTATCCCGGTCGATTTTCTGCCGGTGGCCGAGAGCGAGGACGACCTGTCACATATGTACTGGAGCTACGGTAAACGGATTCTGTCGGCGGCGGAGCAGATCCGCAAGCACCCCAACCTTTTCGCCGTCTATATTACATCGTTCGGGTGCGGACCGGATTCATTTATTACGCATTTCTTCCGCAGGAAAATGTCGGGAAAGCCGTACCTGCAACTGGAGGTTGATGAACATTCGGCGGACGCCGGCATGATCACCCGGTGTGAGGCTTTTGTCGACTCTCTCAGGTTTCACAAGTTCCGTCCGCCGGTCAGCGCTTTCAGTATCGCTGCCGACGTCTTCCGACCGTTTGAGAAAACCATATACCTTCCTAACATGTGCGACCACGCTTACGTCGTGAAGGCCGCCCTGGAGCGTTGCGGCCTGACGGTGGTGGTTCTGGACGAACCGGACGAGCTTACCCTGGAATACGGCAAGAAGTTTACTTCGGGCAAGGAATGCTTCCCCTGTGTGGTCACCACCGGGGACATGATCAAGAAGATCAGGTCGAAAGATTTCGATAAGTCCCGTTCGGTTTTCTTCATGCCGGGCGCCGGTGGACCGTGCCGCTTCGGATTGTACAGCCAGTTTCATCGGATGGTCCTCGACGAATTGGGTTATGATGACATCCCCATCTATTCGCCGCATTCGGACGATGGTTACTCCGAGTTCGGCCTGGATGGGGCACCCTTCCGCAAGATTGCCTGGAAGGCCCTGGTTTTTGTCGACTGCCTCCTCAAAATGCTTCACCGGACGCGCCCTTACGAGATAAACAAGGGGGAGACCGAGAAACTTTACCTGCGGTGGCTCAACCGTATCTGTCAGGGGGTTTTGCAGGACGAATCCATGGAGAAGCTTGCCGTCGAAGCCGGGTCCGACTTCAGAGACGTACCGGTTTCCCGGACGGAGCGTCCTCTGGTTGGCCTGGTCGGCGAGATTTATCTGCGTAACAACCGTTTTTCCAACAATTATCTTATTGAAAAACTGGAGAAACTGGGCCTGGAAGTCTGGTTGGCGACCTTTACGGAGTGGCCGCTGTATACTTCCTGTACTTATCTCCGCGATTCATTCCTGGACCGGGATTTGAAGGGCACGACTCGGGCGGGCCTGCAAATTCTGTTGCAGTCGTACCTGGAGCACCGGTTGTTGAAGAAGTTTGCCAAATCTTTTGACCTTGGTCACGAATATCCTGTTTACCGGGTCATGAAGATAGCCACGCGCTACCTGCCGATGGATTATGAAGGTGAGGCCATCCTATCCATCGGCAAGGCCATGGAGATGGCCCAGAAAGGCGCCGGCGGTATTGTCAATGCCATGCCTTTCAACTGCATGCCGGGAACCGTGGTGAGTTCCTTGTCAAAGAAAGTCAGCGATGATCACGACGGGATACCCTGGCTGAATATTAGCTACGAAGGTCTCCGCGACTCGGGTGAGGATACGCGGCTGGAGGCATTTGCCGAGCAGGTGCGGGCGTTCGCCGGACAAAGTCAAATTCGTCGGCGGGAAGTGGTTTCCCCGGGAGACCCGGACGGCACCGACTAAGCCTGTCGGGGGATAAATGTAGTCGCAACGACCCGAAGGAAAACGTATATTATGAATAAGTGCAGGGCAGGCCGGTCGGGGAGGCCCACCAGGGGTTTTGCGGCGGTCCCTGATTGACCGGAACTCAGGCACCGGGCGCCTGTTATAAGTGACAATACAGAGTTGGTGTAAGTTATACTGGAGGTTTATTGATGAGCAAACCGATTGAGGTCACTGACAATACTTTCGAGGAGGAAGTACTGAATTCCGATAAGCTGGTCATTGTCGATTTTTGGGCTGCATGGTGCGGGCCCTGTAAGATGATTGCACCGGTTCTCGATGAAATTGCAGCGGAATACGCCGACCGGGTCAAAGTTGCCAAGCTCGATGTTGATGCCAATAACGCCACCGCTGCCCGTTACAGCGTTATGTCGATTCCTTTGCTGATGTTTTTCAAGAACGGCCAACTGGTTGACCAGTCTGTAGGAACGGCGACCAAGGCTCAGGTGGCCGCAAGGTTAGAAGGCGCTCTCGCCTGATCGGACGGAAACTGTCAGTTCCAGCCGGAATCTTTGCGTTGATTCCGGCTTTTCTTATGGTGTCTCCGGCTGACATCGGCGGCCGGGCATGGTCAGTTGACAGGGCTGCCTCAGCCGACTGGCCGGAATCGGGAGAGAGTCAGGAACATTTGCCATCCGCGCGGTATTTAGTTTATAGTAGATATTTTGAGGCGATAACTTATTTTAGGATTAGTCTGGATTTTCGATGGATTGGTATGACGTAATATTCTTGCTCATCTTTCTGGTCGCCTGGTTTTTTCTGGTCACGAAGGTCTTTCCCAGATTCGGCGTCGGTGGGTGAATGGCCAATTCGTGCCATCTTCCGGAGGAAGAAAAGAAAGCAGAAGATCAGGGTGATATTCGACGCCGAGATACATAAGGAGTCGGCAGGGACGGTCCGCACTTGATTGATTCTCTTACTTGCCGATAAAGTAATAAGATGAGGTCTGACCAGTATAATACGGGGCAGTTCCGCCGTGGCATCGGCATCGGTCCCGGTGGCATTTCGACTTTTATCAAAGCGATGATAATTGTCAATCTGGTGGTTTTTATTCTCCAGAATGTCTCTGCCAACTTGACCTATATGCTCGGTCTCACACCGGCCCGCTTTTTCGCCGAATTTCCCAACCTGATATATCAGCCGTTGACTTACATGTTTCTCCACGGTGGTTTCGGGCACATCCTGTTCAATATGTTTGCGCTTTGGATGTTCGGCACCGAGATAGAGCGCAGTTGGGGCAGCCGGAAATTCGGCCGGTTTTATCTCCTGGCGGGACTGTCGGGAGCCCTTTTGACCTTGATATTGAGTTCTTCCCAACCATATCCCATGATCGGTGCTTCGGCGGCCGTCTACGGTGTTTTGATCGCTTACTGGGTTATGTTTCCCAACCGTTACCTTTACATCTACTTTCTTTTTCCGGTCAAAGTCAAGTGGGCCATCCCCGGTCTTTTATTTCTCGGATTTCTCTTCGGGGGCCGTAATGTTGCTCATCTGGCTCACCTGGGCGGGGCTCTGTTCGGGTTTCTCTACATGAAATCGGACTGGCGCATCGGGTTATTCGGTAGCAGATTAAAAAACTTGCGCTACAAACGTCAGGAGGCTAAACTGGAGAAAAATCGTCAGAAAACCGAAGAAATTATGAAGAGAGTTGATGCCATCCTTGACAAGATCAACGAGGTGGGGATCGACAATCTGACGAAGGAAGAGCGAAAATTTCTGGAAGAGGCCTCGTCGGAGCTTTCCGAGAGAAAAATGAGTGAAAAATAAGAATCGTGCCTATGCGTAAGAAAGTACTGCTGGTAGAGAGTTCAGATGCCATACGCAGAGCGGCCGAGACGCTGCTGCGGCAAAACGGCTACGAAGTTATTGCTCTTTCGGAGGCTGAGAAAGC
>CBFCYQ010000007.1:0-27643 GCA_965602205.1 uncultured bacterium
GGATCAGTAATCTTCAAGATGATGCCACTCGGCATCTTCGAGCCAGGTTTTCGGGCGATCCAAAAACTGGATAACATTTTCCAGTGTCACCCAGTGCTTGTGTTCCTCGTCGGCGATTTTATTCAAGACGTGTTTCTTCTCGTCGCCGTCAACCTCGCCGGCTTTTTCACGGTAGAAGGTCTCCGACTTTTTTTCGATCTCGCGGGCCTCCACCCAGATATTGCGGGCATCGGGCGGGAAGGAGAAATCCTGGTTTTCGGCCTTGAGGGCCTCAAAAACGTTTTTGATCGAAGCCAGGATTGTAGTCTTGTCGGATTCGGCGTACTGAACGCTTTTGCCGTCGCGCATGGACTTGAAAATATTATAGTGTTTCTGTTCATCAGCGGCCAGTTCCTGGAGAATCTTCTTCAGTTCGGGACTGCTGATGCGGGCCGCGTTTTCTTCGTAAAAAGCTTTGCCGTCCAGTTCCATCTGCATGGCGTATTCAAAAATGTTCATCATGACTCCTCAATAATGATGTTGGTTTTTCCGGTCGAAATGTAACCAAAAGCACCGGGCGTGTCAATGTCTCCGGTGGCAGGGGCCGGCCGGAGTTTTCCTTCTTCTGTCAGGCCGCGCAATAAGATGTATTGCGACAGTGAGTTATTTGGCTATCTTGTCAGAATGATCCGGCGGAAATTATACCTGGTCTGTTTGCTCGCGGTGTTGTCGGTGTTTCCCCGTGCGACCGTCGCGAGCGATATCGAGCCTGTCGAGCGAGAGCATTTCGTCTATTACTTCGACAGTCCGCAACACATCGACTACGCCGACTCGGTGTTGAACGGAGTCAGGCTGGAATTGATAGCGCTTCTCCGGGATACTCTGTCGTATAAACCGGCCGTCTATTTGCTGGAAGACCTGGATTACTTCCGGGAAGTAATTCGCGGCAATTTTCCCGATTGGGGAGCAGCGGCGGCAGTGCCGATGGCGCGCCTTATGGCCATCAAATCACCAGACCGGTATAACCTCAACAAGCCGCTGCAGGAGCTCTTGAAGCACGAGTATTCGCACCTGGCGGTGGCACACCGGACCGGCATCCGTTCGGTGCCCCGATGGTTCGACGAGGGCATGGCCATGCTGGTGTCCTCCGAGTGGGGGTGGTCGCACAACCTGGCCATGAGTAAAGCAGCCATATTCGGCGAATTCATACCTCTAAGAGAGATCGAGAACCTGAACCGTTTTTCCGACGGCAAGGCCCAGGTGGCTTATTCGCAGTCGTACCTGGCGGTGCGCTATATCCAGCGGGAGTATGGCGATCGCGGGCTGGTTATCTTCCTTGACGAAATAGCGCGCGGGGCGTTAATTAGTGAGGCATTGACGGCTTCGACGGGCGCAACGTACCGGGAGTTCGAAGAGGAGTTTAACGAATACCTATCGCAGCGTTTTAACGTTGCAAGTTTGTTTCTGGATACTATGTGGTTTTGGCTGGCACTGGCAATGATCGTCGTAATCGGGGCGTTTCTGAGATATCGCAAACGCCGGCAGTATTACAAGAAGTGGGAGGAAGAAGAAAAATATCAGTCGACCGATTTTGACTACGGGGATCCCGACCATCCGGAACGGATCGACGATGAAGACGAACCATGGCGAAGTTAAGTCATAACGTTGAGTACCTGGGCGCGTGGCTCGGGATGAAGATGGCTCAGGTGCTTTCGCCCCGTTTGGCTGATAGCTTCGGGGCGGCGCTGGGCGGACTGGCTCATCGGTTTCTCGTTATGCGGCGGCGGGTGGCCTTCGATAACCTCAAGAAAGGCGTGGGGGACGGCCTGACCGATCAGGAAATACAGGCAATTGTCAAAAAGGTATTCCAGAACATCGGTCGTACGATAGTGGAGTTTGCCCGGTTCAGGCAGACGGGTCTGGAGGGAACACGGCGGATCATTGTCGGAGATGGCGATTCGTTGTTTAAGAAAATACAGGAGGAAGGAAAAGGGGCGGTCCTGGTCACCGGTCACTTCGGTAACTGGGAACTTTTGGGCATGTGGCCGCCGAGTCTGGGTTATCCGGTTGATTTTCTGGTCGGTACGCAACACAATCTCAAAGTCGACCGCATGCTGGTAGCCTTTCGGCGGGAGATGGGGGTCGGTATAATTCCGCTCAAGAACAGCTTGCGGGGGATACTTAAGGCCCTAAAAGCCAAGCACTTCGTGTGTTTAGTGGCCGATCAGCATGATCCGGCGGGCGGTTTGATCATCGACTTTTTCGGACGCCCGGCCACGGTACCCCGGGGCCCGGCCTTCTTTGCCGTGAAGACCGGTTGTCCGGTGCTGCCGTGCATGATGCGGCGGGAACGCTACGACCGGCACGTCGTGATGCCGGGTGAGCCGATTTATCCGCCCGATTCGGGTGACGAGGAGGCCGATATCCGCACGGTCACCGAGGCCTACACGCGGTTTTTTGAATCGTGTATCCGGCAGTACCCGGACCAATGGATGTGGACACATCGCCGGTGGAAATTGTGAGGCTGAACGCAACTTTGGCAAGTGTGATCAGTAAAACAATTTGTGCGTTAATCGGAAACAGCGCCAGCGGTGTCTAAAGTAATAAAGGAGCTTTATGAAGAAATACGTCTATATTGGACTAATAATAATACTCATTCTTATCGGGTACTTTGCCGTAAACGCCATCTTTACCGTTTCCTATGATGTTCCCACCGGCCGTGTACAGAACGGCGAGTTTGTAATCAGCATCAATACCAGCGGTACCATCGAGGCCAAACAGGCTTTCACGCTTTCGGCGCCTCGCATCCGCGGCCTGCAGATCACCTGGCTGGCTCCGGAAGGAAGTTACATCCAGGAGGGAGATCCGGTCATCAGGTTTGACAACACGCAGCAGACAGCGGAACTGACCGACCAGCGGTCGGAACTCAAAATCAAGCGGGCGGCTCTCGAACGGGCTCGTCAGGAGCACACTATCCAGGAAAAGCAGTTGACGCTCAACCTCGAAAAGGCGCAGCGCAATTACGATGAGAAGAAGCACGAAGCCCGGCGCGTAGCCGAGGAGGCCAAACTCGAACTGGAACTGGCCAGGCTCAATTACCAGGCGAAGCTCGACCAGTTGGTGGCCGACGTGGAGAAGGCAGAGGTCGAAGTCCAGCGCACCAAGGACAAGGTTGACCTGGCCCAAAAGGAGTTGGACCAGACCGTTATCAAGGCGCCAATCCCCGGCATGGTCGTCTATCTGGAGATATGGAAGGGCGGCACGATGAGCAAGGTCCAGGAAGGCGATTCGCCGTGGCCGGGGCAGGGTCTGGTAAATCTGCCTGATTTGTCGGAGATGATCGTCGAGACGGCCGTCTCCGAGGTGGAAGCGAGCCGGGTCGATACCTTGCAGAAGGTGGAAGTGGTTCTGGACGCGTTCCCGGACAAGAAATATGATGGAGAAGTTCTCAAGAAAGCGACCCTGGCGCGAAAAAAGGACTATAACTCCAAGATTAACGTCTTTGAGGTGGAAGTGTCCATACTGGATCATGATGATGCCCTGAAGCCGGGGATGTCGGCCTCGTGCGACATAATCATAGACCGCGTTCCCCAGGTGCTTTCCGTGCCACTGGAGGCGGTTTTTGAGCGCGAAGGCGAGACCGTCGTTTTTATGAAAAACAAAAAGAAACGCACCGTAATCGTTGGGCGGAAAAATGATGTTGCCGTGGAGATCACCGACGGTCTTGAGCCCGGAGACGAGATCTGTCTGATCGACCCGACCCTGGAAGAGCCGGGCCTGCCGGGCGAGAAGGCCACGGAGCCGGAAATAAACAAGGGTCGGAATGGCCAGCCCCCGGCGGGGCGAGGACGCAGGCGCTGATCGGAGCCTGGTCGCCGACCAACCCAGAGAGTCGGCTGGTTGTTGCTTAATCTGATAAGGAAAGTGCACAGCGGATGTTTTTATCGAGCCGCCTATTCGAGATTTCGTTTGAATCGTTGACCACCCACAAGCTGCGTACGTTCCTGACCATGTTGGGCGTTATTTTCGGTGTCGGCGCGGTCATCTCCATGCTGTCGATCGGAGAAGGCGCCAAAAAGGAGGCGTTGGAACAGATATCCATCCTGGGGATCAACAATGTCATCGTCAACGCCAAAGCTCCGGACGAGAAGCGTGGTTCGGACCAGGGTATGGCCCGTTCGCCGGGTCTGTCCATCGCCGACGGCGAAAACATCGCGACCATGACAGACATGGTGGCCAACGTCGTGCCTCAGCGTATCGAGGGTCCCACCACGATATACCATGAGTCCAACGAGGCATCCGTGCGCGTGGTCGCCACCGAGCCCGACTTCGTCTACGCCTCCTCGATCGAGGTGGAGAAGGGGCGGTTCATCGCCGACCTGGACAATTCCAAGTGTGCCCAGGTATGCGTTCTGGGTGCGAAAGCCAAACGGTCCCTGTTTGCCTTTGAAGACCCGCTGGGCCAAAAAGTCAGGATCGGTGATTTGAATTTTTCAGTGGTGGGGGTGATGGCTGACAAGTATATCGCGCGCGGCAAAGTGGAAGGATTCGAACTGAAAAATCTCAACGAGGACGTCTATATCCCGCTGGGCACGGCGATGAAGAAATTCGACCGGGCCTTTCCGGGGTTGGACCAGCGGCGAGAGTTGCACAGGCACTCGAGCGATAATCCGGACGCCCTGAAGTTCAACATACCGGAGATAGATCAACTGACCATAACCGTCGCCGACCTGGCCTACGTCAAGGCGGTGACGAGGCTGGTGGAAAGGATGCTGGAGAGACGCCACGCCGGGGTCGAAGATTACGAGATCGTGGTGCCCGAATCGCTGCTGCGGCAAACCGAGAAGACACAGGAGATTTTTAACATAGTCATGGGTGCAATCGCCGGCATCTCACTGCTTGTGGGCGGAATCGGCATTATGAACATCATGCTGGCCACGGTGCTGGAGCGCACGCGCGAGATCGGTGTGCGCCGGGCAGTGGGAGCCACACAGGCGGATATTCTAAGACAGTTCCTGGTAGAGTCGGTCGTCATATGCCTGGTGGGCTGTGTGGTAGGTGTGGTGCTCGGGCTTTTGCTGGCCAAGATCATCTCGTTCTACGCGGGTTGGCCGACCGTTGTATCCGTTTTTTCGATTATACTGGCGGTGGGAGTGTCCAGCGGTGTCGGGGTGGTTTTCGGGCTGTATCCGGCAAGGAAAGCCAGCCGCCTCGACGTTATCGATGCCCTCCGGTACGAGTAGGGCGGCAGGATTGGCTCCTTTTTCCCTGACAATAATAGGACCGGGCGCGCAATCCGGCGCCGGCGGTTTCAGATTAAGAGGTGATTAGATGAAAACTGTGGTTGACCTTTTGGGGCTGGATTCGAAGATACCGCTGCTGGTGGCGGGAGTGTGCTGTCTTCTCGTCTTCTCGGGAGGGTTGTGTGCCCGCGAGATCGGTCTTGAAGAAGCCATCGCAATAGCCGTGGGACAATCCGATCGGAGCCGGATTATCGAGGGCGACCTCCAGGTGGCTCAGCAGGAATACTCGGCCCGGCGGCTCAACTTTATTTTGCCCGAGATATCCATCAACGGCCAGGTGCCGTCCTATGGTGTTACGGAATCTTTCCGCTTTTTCGGCGGGGGAACGGAAAAGCAGTTCATCAGAACAAGCGACCTTGATTTCACCTCCAACATCCGCCTGAACCAAAATCTTATCACCGGCGGTGATTTGACGGTCGTGGCGAATCTTCTTCGCAAAGAAGCCCAATATCCGCTGTCCGGCGTCGATGTTGATGAGACCAGCCGGCAGGGGATTTTTGATTTTACTTTCGAGCAGCCCTTGCTGAAACCTTCTGAGCCGAAAAACGAGCTTAACAATAGAAGGGATGACCTTGAGATCGCGCGCCTGGCGAGGGAAGAGGAGTTGGCCAAGCTCAAGAACGAAGTCACCGAGGCGTATTTCGGAGTTCTTCAGACGGAACTCAAAAGCGAGATAACGGGTGACAAACTGGAATCAGCCCGGCTGCAGTCAGACATTGATTCGGCAAAATTCGTCGAAGCCGTTATATCGGAGGAGAACTGGATGGAGTCATCGTCCAACCGGTTGGATGCCGAGTTGGAGCAATTCGATGTCGCCAACCAGCGGCTTGAAAAGCAGCGCGACCTGGCCCTGTTGCTGGATCTGGATGTGACCGAGTCTATCTCGGCGTCGATACCGTTTGTTCCGGGCCACCTGATAGAGGAACAGAGAGAGCGCTATGTGCGTGGCTGGGAGGTTTGTGTTCCGCTGAGAAAGGCCCGGTACGAGTATGACAAGCAGCAGCGCGCGGCCGACTACGCCGCCGGCGGAAACGGGCTGACCGGTTCTTTGAAGGCGAATTACTCATTGGGACGAGGAAAAGTGGATGTGACCGGGTATCCCGAGCGGGACAACAATACCGACAACTGGGGGCTGTCGCTGAACATCAGTCTTCCCCTCTGGGACGGGGGATCGTCTGCGGCGGCCGTCAAAGCGGCCTACATGTCAGCGGAGCGGGCCAAAATTGAATATGAGAAAGTGGAGAAGGCGGCTCGGGCAGAGATCGTTAATCTGATTAATGGCCTTGATGTCAGCTTCCGCAAGCTGGGGCTCCTTGAAAAGCAGGTCGAGCTGTCTGAAAACCGGCTGAACATTGCGAAATTCCGCATGGATGACGGGCAGATCTCCCGGATCGCGTACCTCGCCACCAAGGTTACTTACCTCGAGGCCAGGGATAAGTACCTCGAGGAGCTTAAAAAGTATCTAATTGACAAAATCGAACTCGAGAGCAAGTATATCGACTGATGTCCCTTAAAGTTGTTATTCGGTCACCAAATCATCTGGGCGACTGCCTGATGGCGTTGCCCATGATCAACGAGACGCGCGAAGCCTACCCCGGAGCCAGCGTCACTCTGCTCGTGCCGGAGCTTCTTGCCGGCTTATTTGAAAACAATCCCGCCATAGACGAACTTCTGAGAATCCCCACGCGTCAGGTGCACGGGCTGATAGCCGTCATGAAGATCAAAGACATTATCGCTCCGCACAATTTCGATGTTGGGTATGTACTCCCGCCGTCGTTCGGTGCGGCCGCCGGATTCAAACTGGCGGGAGTGAAGGAGAGAATCGGCTACGTCGCTGACGGTCGCCGGCTTCTGCTTTCGCGACCACTGCCTTTGCCCGCACCGCTTAACTCCGCCCATCGTAGCGAACTGTATTTCAACCTGTTGCGTCGTGGCGCCGGGGCGGAACTGGAGTACGTCCGCCCGAAGCTTTTCTTAAACGACGAAGACAGCCGGAAGGCCCAGGAAATCCTGGCCAGTTTTGGCATCGAGCCGGGCGAAGGGTATGCGGCGATAGCCTTTCGGGCGGTGGCGGAATCACGACGTTGGGGAAAGCGGAATTACACCGAATTGATCAAAGAGATCATCGCTCGGCATCACCTGAATGTGGTCTTGACCGGCTCTATTGAGGACCAGCGGGAAGGTCAGGAGATAGCGTCCGCTGCGGGAACCAAGAAGGTCGTTAACCTGGCCGGGAAGGTTTCACTGCGGGAGGCCGCGGCGATTCTGTCCGGGGCGAGATTTTTTGCGGGCAATGACTCCGGTGGTGCCCATCTGGCGGCGGCGGTGGGAATCCCCATTGTGGTGCTCTCGGGTGCCGATGATCCCAGTGCCACCTCACCTCTTTCCAACAATAAACAACTAATCTACCTGGACCATCTCGACTGCATTAGTTGCGTCAAAAATATCTGCCCCCTGAAGGGAGAGGGGCATATGCGCTGTATGAAAGATATATCAGTACCTGTGGTGCTCAAACGCATCAGCGATCTTGTTGGCGTCTAACGTCTTCCACGGCCGGGTGAAATTGAGGCAAACGGGCGGGGCGATGTCTGCCGTACCATTTATGGTATGAATCTGGAACCGCCATCTACCGTCGCTGTCGTCTCGGTCGACCAGACCGACGCGCTTTCCACAACAGAAAGGGTTGCGGCCCTGTTGAGCCATTTGGGGGGACTCAAGACCTTTGTGCGCCCCGGGATGGCCGTTCTGGTAAAACCCGATCTGACAGCGGGCCCCGACGGAGTGCCGAAAACACATCTGGAACTGGCGGTGCAGGTGGGAAGACTGGCTAAGGCTGCCGGGGCGAAAGTGGCCATCGGTGATTCACCGGCTTTGGCGAAGGCAGGTGTGGAAAGCCTCTGGAAACAGACGCCTCTGGGGGAGATGGCGGACAGGGAAGGGCTGCAACTGTTCAATTTC
Organism: uncultured bacterium; assembly: GCA_965602205.1. Taxonomy (GTDB): domain Bacteria; phylum Zixibacteria; class MSB-5A5; order GN15; family FEB-12; genus DAOUUR01. Next base: position 8,241 of record CBFCYQ010000007.1, read on the forward strand.
GAGAAATCGGCCACCGTCCCGGTGGCTGTGGAAACCAGGGTATATTATTTGCCGCAACCGGTTGTCGAAGCCGACCTGATTGTCAACCTGTCTCGTCGTGGGCTGACTGCGGCCAGTCGCGCAGCCGGCGTAATAGGCAATATCTTCGGCGTTCTGCCAGGCTTTCACATGGGGATGGGGGCCTACAAAGGACGCCTTTCCCAGTCGCGGCGAATGGCCCAAATCGCGGTCGACCTTCTTTCGGTTTTGCAGCCGGGATTGAACATTTTTGACGGTGCAACATCGCCGGATACGGGCTGGCTGGCCGCCTCAACCGACGCTGTGGCTTTGGATACAGTAATCGCGTCGTTTGCCGGAGTTGACCCACAGACGGTTTTATCTATCCGGTACGCATCAGAGGCCGGCCTGGGAATCGGTTGGCTGGACGCAATTGCCCTGGAGGGCGCGGTTCCGTGGGCTATTGCCCCTGATGGTCGTGGTTCGGGCGGATTGTCGGGTGGAGTGTGGACCGGAGTTGTAGCGGAGACAGTCAACTCGCTGGTTACCATGAAACCAGAAATTGATCGGGCTCAGTGCAGTAATTGCGGGATTTGTGTGCCTTTTTGTCCCACTAAGGCCATCCGTCACCTGCCCGACACAACCGGGCTGACTATTGAGCGGCGCCTGTGTATATCGTGCTGGCGGTGTCATGAAAGTTGCCCGGAGGGAGCGATTTTTGTCCGTAAGTCTTGGTTAACCCGCCAATTAGTGGGTTAGGGCGCAGAAACTGCGCCGGCTAAGATATTGCTTGACAAAGTGATATTGTTTCTCTACTATAATAATGGCAGAATGTGCGCAATTTCTGATCAGATATTTTGGGTTTTTGACATACGTCAGTGTAAGAAAAGGTTAATCTTAACATCTAATACATATAAATAAGGAGTGATGGCTGTGAAAGGATTGAAATTGATAGCGTTTTTGGCAATGCTATCATTGCTTCTTGCCTGCCTGGTCTCCGTGCCCGCATTCTCGGGTGAAAATCCCTGGGATGCGGACGGCGGAAACGATGAGAAAAACCCCAGTGGTTATTCTGACACAGTCGACGTTAAAGGCGGAGACGACGGCGTTTTTGTCGTCCTCGGGTGCCCCACTATTGACGATCCGAATGCGAGTTGGTTTGACCTGATGTTCTTACCGCTATCCTGCGCTTTCTCGTCATGGGTGCTCAAAGACAATCCGGTTTCGACAGTGAATCAATTGGAGACTGGCGGGCAGAGCAATTCGACACACGGTAACGTGTTCCGATAGCATTGGCGGATGCGGCTGAACGGCCGGCACCATTAAAGAGAGAGCAGAAGGATGAACCTTTCCTCACCAAAGGTCACTTTTGACAACCGTCTCCTCACGGTCGAGGAGTTATTTCGCCAACGGAAGTACCGTTCTGCAATACCTGAACTTTCCAAACTAACCACCGACGATTTTCAGAGTCGAAGTCACGAACTGGGGCTTTTCTGCCTGCTTCAGGCGGAGCGGGCTCTCTACGAGACGAAGTATCGTGAGGCGCTGGAATTCGGTCTCAAGGCGGCCAGGTATCTTGCAGATCTGCCCTTGAACCGCCGCTACGGCAGAGTCCAGTGGGTCCTCTCGAAATCGTATTCAGCGGTGGGTGATTTAAAGAACGCTGAAATGCGGGCCCGTGACGCCGTGGCGGCCTTTCGCCGGGCCTCCGATCCGGCAGGCCAGGTTGACTCCCTGAACGAACTGGCGCGTATCGCCTATATCCGGAATGAATATCAGGCCGCCGTCGCTTTTCTGACCGATGCTGCCGGCCTGTGTGGGAACGATGCTCGTCGGCGTGCTCAGATGACCGGTAACCTCGGACGTATTCGCCTGTACACGGGTGACTGGTCCCAGGCCGAACAGGACATGACCGAAGCCCTGGAATACGCTGTCGCCAACGGGCAGGAGGATTCACAGGTTGTCAACTATTTGTCGCTGGGTCTTCTACACATACGGCGGCGCCAGTTCACAATGGCTCGCCGAAAGCTGGATAAGGCTCTGGAGATCATCAGCCGGTTGGGCCTGAAGAGGGAAAAAGTCATCTATCTCGAGTTTGCCGGTGAGTTGGCCCTGGAGAAGGGGGACATCTTTAAGGCCAAGGCCATCGTGAGTGACGCCTACACGAAGGGTTTGATGCTGGCTCCGGAGTCGTCGCTGGTGTCTCAATCGGCACGGCGGGTGGCCGAAGTTGAACTGGCACTGGATAATCTCGATGAATCCATGAAATACGCCCAGAAGGCTCTTGAGGTCGCTCTGATGCTGGGCGAGAAAGAAGAGATTGGGCTGGCGCGGCGGATCATTGCCATGGTGTTTGCAGCGAGGGGCGATAGCGATGAGGCCCTGGAGTATATCAACGACGCCCTTGAGATACAGCGCGAGCAGGGCGATCCCTATCGCATTGCCCGGACGCTTCTGGTTATGGCCGATATCAAGTCGGGGGTGGGCGTAGAGTCCGTCGAGAAACATCAATCTCTCTTTGACGAGGCGCACCGTATATTCAGAAGGTTGAAACTTAATTACTGGGTTGCCGAGACTGACTTCAGGGCCGGTCTTTTTGCCTGTCAGCATGGCAACTTGTCTCGCGGTTTCAGGAAGCTCAGTCGGGCCGAAAAGGTGTTCATCTCGCTGGACGACAAGAACAAGGTTCGCGCCGTCAACAAGTTTCTTAATTCGCTTGCCGAGCAGGCGGTGGCCCTTTCCATCTCGCGTGAGAACGAGTTCAAGATTTTTGGAAATCTCATAACGCCCCAGGAATATTCAGACATAAAAACCAGCCAGATCGATGAGCTTCTGGAGATACTGCTGAAGGAGACGAGAGGTCACCGCGCGGTAGTATATTCACCTGATTTTGAAGGCTGCCCGGTAACCTCCTCGTTCACTCTTACGCCTCAGCAGGTCAAGAAATTCAGTGGCGGTTTTCAGCAGCTTCTGGGTGAGGAGATCGCCAAGTCCAAGCCGACGCTTGTCCTGGATTGCCGGCGCGATCCATATATAAACGGTCTGTTTGCCGACTTTCCCGAGGTGGTGGCGAGCGTCATAGTGGTGCCGTTTACGATGAGCGACGGCTCGCGCAGTTTCCTTTATATCGAGAAGTTGTCAGATGACAACACGCTCAATCCATTCAGTCAGGCCGAGTTGAATTTCGCGGTTGGTTTCACCGACATTATCGCCTTCAAATGGACGGAGATCCAGAAAAACAAGCTCCTGGAAGACAATTGTCGCCTTAAGCGACAGTTGCAGGAAAACGCGGCTTTTCCGAATATCATTACTCAGAACAACGCTATGCTGGATGTTCTGGCGCAGGTGCGCCAGGTGATAAACTCCGGCATCTCAATATCAATCGAGGGCGACACGGGTACGGGCAAGGACCTTTTGGCCAAGGCCATCCATTACAATTCGTTGCGGCGCGAACGACGCCTTATATCCGTTAACTGTGCGGCCCTGCCGGAAACTCTACTGGAGTCGGAGTTGTTCGGGTACAAGCGCGGCGCGTTTACGGGCGCCGACCGGGATAAATCCGGGCTTTTCGAGGAGGCCGATGGTGGCACGTTTTTCCTTGATGAAATCGCCGATATGCCACTGAGTATTCAGGCCAAGGTGCTCCGCGTGTTGGAAACCAAAGAGATAGTCCGTTTGGGTGAGACGGTTCCGCGTAAGGTAGACGTGAGGATTATCTCGGCCACCAACAAAGACCTCCGAGAGGAGATGAACACCGGGTTATTCCGGCAGGACCTGTATTACCGGCTTTCGGCGCTGACATTCCGGCTGCCGCCGCTACGCGACCGGCGCGAGGACATCCCGGTTCTGGTGGCGCACTATCTCGAGGAATCGGGCAAGAAGTTGCATCCGGAGATAATGAAGCTGTTGGTCCATTATGACTGGCCGGGCAATGTCCGGGAGCTGGAAAACGAAATCAAGAAGCTGGTTCTCCTTACCGGGGAGAAAGAAGAGATAGGAGTCGAAATCCTCTCAGGCAAAATACGCGCTGCCGGCGGCAAGGGTAACGGTCAGGACAGGTCGGCTGCAGTGCCTGCGGAGGATGTCAATTTCAACGCTGACTACTCGCTGTATGACTACCTTGCAAGCCACGAAAAACGTTTCATCATCAAAGCCCTGAAAGACAAGCGGGGGGTTAAGAAGCACGCAGCAGAGCTTCTGAATATCCCGGAGTCGACACTGCGACTCAAGATAAAGCAGTATAATATCGATTTGAAGGATCTCAGGTCGCTGCACTAGGGCGCGGCGGCGGTCATCGACAAGCGGGCAATTTCTTTGAGGCAAAGTGGCCTCTTTTTTTGTTATCTCCGTCAAATTCAATCCAATCGGTCGGGCCGGCGGCCGTCACTGCGGGCCGGGCAACGCGCAGCCGTCTTTTTCTCGGTGTGGGCTTGTCACGGACGGGGTTTTGGATTATGGTTAGCACGATATGAGACGAGCGCTATTTTACCGGACCTATGCGGGCGAACCGCACTACAACATGACCTTTGACGAGTGGCTTTTCAGACGTGTGGCGGGTCAGGCGGGAGCGGTTTATCTGCACCTTTACACCTGGAGCCGAGGGGCCATCACTTTCGGGCTAAACCAGCGGCGGGAGACGGCTCTCGATTTTTCGAAGACCGGCGAGACGTCGGTCATCAGGCGTATTACCGGCGGCCGGGCGCTTTTTCACGATCCGTCGGAGTTAACCTACGCCCTTGCCGTCAATAGCGCGGGGCCGGAACAGGACAGTCTGGCCGAGCCACTGGCGGTGTCCTCAAAAGCCGTGGCGAAAGCACTCAAAGCCTATCTGGTGCGACTGGGCATCGAATGCGCCATAGCGCGCAACGCCGGAGTGCCCGAAGGAAAGCCCGGCTTCTTTCACAAAGCACCCTGTTTCGCCTCGACGTCCCGACACGAGTTAGTGGCGGCAGGGCAGAAGGTGGCTGCCTCCGCCCAGCGACGCATCGGCGGCAGCTTTCTGCAGCACGGCTCGCTGAAGATTCGCGGAGTGGCCCGGCACCCGGCTTTGGGAGCGGCAGGTGTCGGCACCAATGCGGAGAATGGGTTCCAGGTCCTTAACGCCGGAGATTTTAATATCTTGGCCGACTTGTTTGGGGAAGTAGTGGGCTCTCATCTTGATTTGGAGATTGAAGCGGCAACCCTAACTGAAGAGGAGCGTGTGCAGCTGGCCGGGGAGGTCACTTTTCTGAAAAAAAACAGTTTGACACGCCGAGGAATTTATTAAACACGCTTACGTCCGCAACAGTCTATAGGTAGTAGTGTTGAAGGCGGACTAAGCCAAAAAATCGCTTGACTTCCCAGGAGGAGCGCGACTATCTTTCTGGTCTGTAAGTATGGCATATTACGATAGAGGCTACCGGAGGTAGGCAGAGGATTTTTGCTATTTGAAGAGGTTGGAACAGCAGGTAGTTCATGTCCCACGAACACCTCCAAGCCGTTATATGACAGGATATTGTGCGTGTCCAGCGGCCATGATCGGGGCGCGCGCGTGATCATGTGACAAAAATCTGCAATCGTTTGAGGAGATACACTGATGTTGTCAAGTCGCGGGAAGCTTTTAAAGTGGTCGATTGTTGTGGCGGTGTGTCTGGCCGTCCTTCCGTTAAATGTCTACGCGGCCGCGACCGGTAAGGTCAAAGGAACGTTGATAGATGCGGAGACCAAGGAACCGGTGATCGGTGCCTCGGTGTTCATCGTGGGCACCAGGCTGGGCGCGCAGAGCGATCTCGACGGCAATTACATGATTTACCAGGTAGAACCTGGCTCGTACACCATCAAAATATCGCACATCGAGTACAAGACGGTTGAAGTCCTCGAGGTGATGGTCAAAGCCGACCTGACTACGGAGATATCGCGAGACCTGGATAAGAAGGTCTCGGAACTGGATGAGACAATTACCGTCCGCGGTGAGGTCGATATTATTGACCGTTTTGAGACGTCCAACCAGCTGTCGATAACGAAGGAAGTCATCGAGAAGCAGCCGGTGACTACCGTGGACGAATTGCTGACGCAGGTGGCCGGCGTGGTGACCAACACGTCCGGTGAAGTGTTTATTCGCGGCGGCCGAGCCGGTGAGATTTCGTATATCGTCGACGGTGTTCCTATCGGTGACCCGCTGGGCGGTTTGGGCCAGGCGGCAGGCGCCAATCTTTCGTTGGTGTCGGGCTCGATTCAGGAATTCACGGTGATTAAGGATGGTTTTGATCCCGAATACGGCGATGCCTTGTCCGGTATTGTCAAGATCACCACTCAGACGGGGTCCAAGGACAACACCAATCTCAACATCCAGTTTATCACCGACGACTTCGGCAACCAGGCGCTGAACAAGTACTCGCGCAATAACGATTATCTGAGAGTTACGCTGAAGGGACCGGATCCGATCTTAAAGTCCAAAATACTGCCGGCCCTGGGAATCAACTTCCTGGAGGATAAGGAGTTTACATACTTCCTCTACGGCGAGATCGACAAGAGCGACGGTATTTACCAGTACGAGCGGTACGACACTCCCGGCACGGAGCGACCGACCGGTTCGTTCAATCTTTTCGGGCTTGACATCCCCGACCGGCGTATCAACAAGTACTACTGGATGGCCAACTTCAAGTTCCGGCCCAAGCAGAACCTGAAGTTTATCGTTTCGTACAAGGAATCCAAGACGCTGGCGACAGTCTTTGACTGGGATTATCGCTACAGTGCCATCACGGCACCGGTTCAGGAGGCCAAATGGAGTTCGCTGTCGCTGGAGGCTTCGCAGTCAGTGACCAAGCGAATGAACTACGAATTGGTCCTGTCATATACCGAGAACAGCCTGACACAGAAGCCGGGTGATCCCGATCGTCCGGGGCACGGGCTGGAGCCGGATGACTTTTTGTTCGACTACCAGTGGGAGAGTTTCGAAGACAGAAACGGCAACGGCGTTTATGATCCTCCGGAGCCGATTATCAACCTTTTCCCGGATACGGCGGTTTACGGCGACAACTTCACGGGCCCCGGTTACACTTACGGTGAAACGGGCCTTTATGAGATAGTGGTTCAGCAGGGAGGCGGATTCGACTCCTCGACCTTCCGTTTCAACGACAACGGCATTATCGACAGCCTGGAGGGCGAGCCGTTCATCGATCTGAACGGCAACGGCATCTGGGATGCCGGGGACTACCTCCGTGACAAGAACGGCAACGGTCTTCTCGATGATTATCGGTTGTCAAGCGTCAGCCAGCGCAATCTGGAGCCCTACATCGACGGCGACTCGATCATCGGCGAGCCCTTCATCGACATTAATGGCAACAACATTTATGACCAGGGCATCGATATATTCATCAAGTCGGTCGGCCCGGATAACATGGATTATAATCACAACGGTCGTTATGACGGGCCGGACGACTTTTGGTCAATCGGCACGCCGTATGTCGACCGCAACGGGAACGGCCTCTACGACGCTCCGAATTTCGAATATGATCAGGGTGAGCCGTTTATTGACGTCAATGGCAACGGTACCTGGGATGGCGGCGGAACATCGACGTTCTTCGACCCGGTCTCTTACGACGAGGATGCCACCTGGCACGACCGGATCACCAGGACCGTCCGCGGCGAGTTGAAGCTGTTCTGGCAGTTGGGTAATCACGAGTTGAAGGGCGGTGTGGCTATTCACCGGGACGACTTCGATTATCAGGAGATTGAGAAGCCGTATATTCTCTACACGGGTCGTTCGGACAGTGGCGCCTATGCCAATCGCGGCGCTTTTCGTGATATGTTCAGCTATACGCCATGGGGCGGGACCGTCTATCTTCGTGACAAGATCGAGTACGGTTCCATGATTGCCTCGCTGGGGTTCCGGTGGGATTTCTTCATTCAGGATAAGTGGGACCTGGTGGATATCGCCAAGGCCGACGATCTCGGTTCCGGCATCATCTACGGCGATCGCCAGAAATTCTCGCCGCGCATCGGCTTCTCCTACCCGATATCCGACAAGGCGAAGGTCCACTTCAACTACGGTCACTTCTTCCAATTGCCGTCGTTGAGATGGATGTATGCCCGGAATACCGTGGCGGTAAATGAGAATACTATTGTCGGCAACTACAACCTCGATTATCAGAAGACGATTCAGTATTCGTTCGGCGTCAAATACGCCATGTCGGAGAATTACTCGATTGACGTTTCCGGTTACTTCAAAGACGAGTTTGACAAGATCAACGCCAAGTCGGTGCGTGTCGGCGGCCTGACCCGTCAGCAGTACCGCAATGGTGACTACGGCCGGAGCCGTGGTTTTGAGCTGCAGTTGGAGAAGCGCGGCGGCGGCTATGTCAACGGCATGGTCAGTTATACGTATGCCTTTGCGTTCGGCAAAGCGTCGCAGACCAATGAGAACTATATGTCGGATTTCCAGTTGTCGCGGGAACCTCTGTCCGAGGCGGCTCTCGACAATGACGTTCGGCACTCGCTGAAATCGAACGTTCAGATCTTTATCCCGAGCACGGTGAAACCGAGGTTGTTCGGGCTGCCGATACCAAACGGCTGGTCGCTGGCGATTGAAACGTTTATCGAAAGTGGTCGCCCCTTCACGCCGGATCGCTCGTACCCGAACATTTCGGCCAGCACGGGCGAGGACATTCAGACGAATTCGCTGAGGAAACCGGCGGTGGTCACGTTTGACGTGCGCTTCACCAAGGATTTCAGGCTGGCCGGGCTTGATTACAGTTGCATTTTCTGGGTGGAGAATGTGTTTGACAGCCGCAACGTGGTAGAGGTCTACGAAAACACCGGCCGTCCTGACACGCAGCAGAATCAGAGTCAGGTCATCAAGGGCGGCACCCCTTACGATCTTGATCCGGAGAACTGGGATTACGGCCGTCAGATCAGAGTTGGCCTGGAGGTTAATATCTAAGGGTCAGGTTGAAGATAAGTTCACAGTATATACGTAACGAGGACACCATGTTTTTGAAAGGTAGTTGGTCATACACAACCCGGAGGCATCGTCGCGAAGCTGGTTTGGCAGGTGTCGCTGTTCTAATCTGTCTGGTGATGTTTCTATTTCCGGCGCCGGTAATGGGACAGGCCAAGGTCGGCACAACCGGGGCGCAGTTTCTGGAACTGGGTGTTGCCGCGCGCGCTATGGGTATGGCGGAAGCATTCACGGCGGTATCGGATGACATTTCGGCCGTCTATTACAATCCGGCGGGACTGACGTCTCTGTACGGTCGCGAGTTTATCGCTACTTACATCGACATGCCGGCCGGCATCCAGTATGGTTTTGGCGCAATTGGTTTTCCGCTGGAATCGGTTGGCGGCGTGTTGGGTATCGGCGTCTATTCCCTTTGGTCCGGAGATATGATAGAACGGGACTACAATGACGGCACTTTCGAGGGTACCGGACGTGTTTTCTCGTACAATGACTTTGCCGCGTCGGTCAGTTACGGCCGTTATCTGACGGACCGTTTCTCCATCGGTTTTTCGGTTAAGTACATTGGTGAGTATGCTCACGACTACAGCGCCAACGGCTGGAGCGCCGACGTCGGGACCATCTATGACACCGGATTCCGGGGATTTAAGATTGCGATGGTCATCACCAACTTCGGTCCGGATATGAAATTCATCCAGAAAACCTACCCCCTTCCAATCAACTTCAAGTTCGGCGGCAGTATCAACGTTATCGAAGCCGAGGATCATCTGATGACCTTTGCGGCCGAAGGCTCGCACCCTTCCGATAATCTGGAGAAGTACAACACGGGTGTCGAGTACATTTTCAAGGACCGCTTCATACTTCGTGCGGGCGGCCGATTCAACTATGACGTTGATGGCTTAACAGCCGGTGGCGGCCTGAGATTACCCTTCGGGGAGGATCGAGAAATGGGCTTTGATTACGCCTTCCAGGATTTTGGCGTGTTGACACAGGTTCACCGTTTCACTATGACGGTCGCGTTTTAGAGGAAGGCGGGGTAACAAACGATGTGGAAAATGCAAGGCAATATGAAAACAAAGATTTCTCTGGCAATTCTGCTACTGACAATTACGGCGGCTTCCGTCCTGCTCTTTTCCGGGTGCACCGAGACGCTGGAAGGTGAAAAAACCCCGAATCAGGCGCCGATCGTCTATTTTGTCAACATCCCTCCCGAGGGGCAGACCTTTTCGCGCAACCCGGTCGTCTACTGGGTTGGCACGGACCGCGACGGGCAGATTGACTATTTCCGTTACCATGTGACCACGTTTGCCGAGGTCGGAGCGATGACGCCCGAGGAGTACATCGCTACCGTCGCCGGCGACCGCTGGATATACCTGGATGTAGATCCTACCGAGGCCGACCCCAGGACAACTAACACTATTGAAATGTCCGCCGATCTGGCCGATCCTGTCAACACCTACGTCCCCCAATACGTGTTTCTTCAGGCCTTCGACGAGGAGGGCAAAGAGAGCACCATCGTCTATCGTCTTTTCTCGCGCAATGACAACCCACCCCAGACGGTCGTCTACGGTGTAACCCTTGACTCGCCCTTTGTTAACTCGGTTACGCCGGGTGGTGTCATTACGGGAGTTAAGTTGCGGTGGGGCGGTGCCGATCCGATTGACTATCCATCCGATCCACCGCCGTTCGAATTCGAATGGAAGCTTTACGGCCCGTACACTGCGGCCCAGTTTACGGAAGTGGCCGATTCCTTTTTTACAGAGGTGTACGTGACGAGAGACGCCCGCGTTTTCAGGCAGGGCGACACGATAGAACGGTGTGATACGTTCTTTTCGGCCGATTCCACGGATATTCAATGCGATACGATTATTGTCAGCGAGTCGACGCCGACGTCGGCTTTCGGTGGTCTGGAGCCCTACTTCCGCTCAAGCGACGAGGACTTCATCAATTCCGGCTACGAGGGATTCAACCGCGTGGCCCAGTCCTCCGGAGATGAACTGAATCCGTGGGTGCCCGACAGCGTCGATACGATTTATGACGTTTTCACCAAGTATTACCTCTCTCCTGAGGGAGCGGGCACCGATACAACTGTGGAGATGTATTACGTGTTCGAGGTGAAGAGCCGCGATGATGCGCAGGTGGCGGACCTGGCGCCGTCTTTTAAGTCCTTTACGGTTATCGACCCGCGCCGGGAGCGCGATGTGGCGGTTATTGATTTCACGCTGCCGACAGCCAGAAACGGCACGGCTCCTACCAGTATCGATGTGTCCAAGCAGTTCTGGACCGAAACGATGGAGGCCTGGATGCCCGGCATTGAATTTGACACGGAGGTCATCACCGATTCGGCAGGACCTTTCCGGCAGCAGGCGAGAGACTATTTCCGACCCCAGTATATCGTTTCGGAGGGCGGTTTGAGGCTGGTAGAGCTGCTCAAGCACAAAGTCCTGATTGTCTATCACGATCATATCGGTTATCCGAGCTTTTTCGAGAACAGTGACCCGATCTTTACGGCCATTGACGCCGGAATCAACGTCTGGGTCCTTGAGCGCGGTATGATAAATCGCGTCTGGAACCAATGCCAGCAGTTCTTCATACAGATTCCGGCCCCCTATCAGTATTACTTCGGTGTTGCAGGGACGGTGTATTCCGGCTGGATTGGAACCATGGTACTGGATTACTGCTCTTACTTCCCCAATAACAGCGCCGACTGGGTCGGGGCTTACAGCATTGACTCCACCAAGTGGCCTAACCTGGATGTGGACACGGCGCGTCTGCACGGGAGCTACGTCTGGAAAGATATTCTCGGTCGTCCCGTATGGAGGCCGGATGTCCCGGCTCTGCCGGAGGTCAACTGGTGCTCCCGGCGCTTCGGCACCGAGATCATGTACCTGTACAAGTCATTCTACGGAAACAGCCACCCGCTCGGGTTCGACCTTACATTTGAAGGTTCCCCGGTGGGGCATCGGCTGAACACGGGATTGTTCCGGACGGTGCACTTCTGTTTCACTCCGCTGGGTGTCGATTCGACGCAGATGCAGACGTTGGCCAACAGTGTCCTCGACTGGCTGTATCCTGAGAACGGGGAATCGGCAGCGGAAGCAATGTCCATTGACCGCTACAAAGATGCGCCTGTAAGACTAACGCTTGAGGAAGCCCGCGCCAACTTCATCGAGCACAGAAAGGAACATCTGCAACGGATAGGAGAGGCCGCGAACGAACCTGTGTCGCGGTAAGGTTCGCTGATCATTTATCTGAACAGCTTGTGAATAACGGCCGGGGTCGCCGATGTGCGGCCCCGGTTTTTTTTATCTGTCAAGGCTGTTGAGCATCCAGCGGATCTGCTCATTATCGGGAAATCTTCCTATGGCGATTGTCAAAATAGAATCAGCCTGGCTGAACCGGCCGGTGGACATAAAGCCACTGGCCAGGTTGACGTAGGCACCGACGAGATCGGGGTCGCTGTCTATGGCCCGCCGACTGAAATCGAGGGATTCATCGAAGTGGCCGTCCAGGCCCGCAATATAGCCAAGCTGGTAGAATGTTTTGGCTTTCTCCTTCGTCCAGTTTTCCCGGCTGTTTCTGAAATGACGTTCAAAGGCGGCGTCATCAGTCTCGACAGGCGGTGGCGTGGCGTTCCCGGCCATCAACAGCACGGACTCGGCCCGGGCCTGGTCACCTCGCTGGGAGAAAAGGGCGGCCGCGTCGTTAAGCAGGAAAATATCGTTCCCGGCCTCATCAACGGCATCGAAAACGAGCTCAAGCAGACTGTCGCCGGTAATTTCAGGCTGCGCCGCGCACGCGCGCAGGCGGATCATGTGCGACTGGATATCATAAGGACGCCTTTCCAGGGCCAGCGACACTTCGGCGACAGCTTCCCGGTAGCGGCCGTTCAAAAGGAGTAACGAGGCGATATTGGTGTAGGCTTTGTGTCGTCCCGGGTGAAGTTGTTTTTCACGATTGAAGTAGTAATAGGCGGAATCCTCCTGTCCCAGCCGGAAATGACAGGCTCCGGCATTCAGATTCATCTCCGGGAAGGACGGCTCAACAGCCATAGCCTTGCGAAAGTCGCTTAGTGCCTGCCCATAGCGGCCCTCGGCGTAAGCGTAAAGGCCTTCCGTCATCGAGGGTAGCGTGACCTGTCCCTTCGGCAGCGGTATCAACGGGTAGAACGAAAAGGCCGCTGCCACCACACCGATGACAGCCGGAGTAATGACTGCCCGGGGATTGGTCGTCACAGTCCTTACCAGGAACCAGAGGCCGTTTGCGGCGAGAGTAGCATAGAGAGGCAAGAGGGGCAGACGGAAGCGACTGTTGAAAAAGAAAAGCGACGATGCGGCGAGATAGATCGCCATGAGAAGCAGCACCAGTTTCGTTTCAAAACGGCTCCGCCAGCCGGCGATAAGACCGACAACAGCCAGGGCCAGCAAGAGGCCGAACGTGACGGGGTTGTATTTCAGGACGGATATCTTTTCGAAAAAGGCGGCCAGAGCGCGGTTGTTGGAAATCTCTCGGTTGGAGAAGTTGTGGTACAGTTTTTCGCCGTAAAGAACGAGGAATTGTCCGGGCTGACCTGCAATCCAATCGAACGCTCTGGTCGTCCAGAAAGTTGACACTTGTCCGGGGCGAAGTTTTTCGCCGGTTTCTTTTTGGGCAACGAAGGTTATGCCCTGCACCTTCCAATTGTGCCCCAGGGGCTCCGGCAGAGCGGCGGACAATCCATCAGCGTCGGGATTGTTTCCGATATAGAGGTTTATTCCACCCTGCGACGCGATGATGACCGGATCAACGGCGATGGCGAGGTTTCTGACAAAGACAGCGCCGACGATAACGATCAGTGGCAACAGGAAGCCGGTCAATTGTGCGGTGAGTCGTTTTTGGGGACGTTTGTACAGAAGCACAATCAGCGGAATGATGACGACGAACACCAGCGCGGTCGGCCGGGTAATCGACGCCAGAGCTAAAAACAATCCCGTCCATAAGGCGTCGCTCGGGCGGTGCTTATCCAGCCAGTGCAGCAGGCGATAGACCGCCAGTTGAACGAGGAACATAAAAAGCGGATCCAGGAGCAGTTCTCCCTCAAAGTATATAACGACAGGATTGATAGTCTGCAGTACGGCCGCCACCAGGGCCACTTTGCGGCCAAAGAGGTGCCGGGTCAACAGGTATGTGAGGGCTATCGAGCCAAGCCCTATGGTCATACCGAAGATGCGACCTACCCAGAGAGAGGCTCCGAATAACCAGTAGAGAAAACCGAGACAAAAGACATAGAAGGGGGCTCTGAAATAGGTAGTGTCCCCGAGGACGTCGCCGCCGGCAATCGACAGTGCCCAGTGGTGGTGATAGTAGTTGTCGACGGTCAGCATATCCCAATCAGGCAGGGACGAATATTCAAGAAGGTAGTATATGCGGATCAAGCAGGCCAGCAGCAGGACAAGCAACAGCCCCCAGTTGGCCCGGCACTTGTCAGTCAGGGATGTAGGCATCGGCTCAATATAGAGCAATCAATACGGATAATCCTGTAAAATTTTGCGCCCCGCAAGCGGACACTGTGAAAGGAAAAGCATGTTTTGCAGACTGTGCATTATGAGAGGTTTTCAGCGATCGTGTCAGAGGCCCTTTCGTAGCCGCTCCATGTTATTGTTTAATATGGGCTTAACCGGACAGGCCGGGCGCGTAACGCAGGCGCTTGCATAGCCAATTAGCCGCCGATTAAAGGCCGGCTGTGGCATAACCTTTGCTTCAAGCACTCATGTGGACCTTATGAAAGGGAGACCTGATGACTTCAAAGACTGGCAGTTTCGCGGCAATCGGCTGTTACCTTCTCATTTCAATCGTCTCATTTTCATCGGCCTCAGGCCAGGCGCTATCCCCGTCCCTGGAGAGGCTCGTCGCTGATTATCAGGAGGGCGGCCGCGACAGTCTTGTTGAGGTCGTGGTCTTTCTCGAAAACGGTCCGGGCAAGGATGCTGCAACGAAAACGAGTCAGGCCAGCCAAACGCGGGCCGAACGCATCAAACGTGTCAGTCAGGATCTTCGCAATTACCGGGCTCCCCATGCGGCAGAGATCGAATACTACCTGGAGGAGCATTCGTCCCAAGAGATAGCCCGACGCTGGATTGTTCCGGCGTATATGGCGACAATTCCAGCCTCGCAGATCGAAGCCTTGAGTGATTTGATCGGCGTCAAGAGAGTCGTTGAGAACGTCAGGCTGACCTATCCGGAGCCGGTAAAGACGGATCCGGCGCCATTTGCGACTGCGGCAGCCGTGTCGGAGCAGCTGCAACTGCTGAATGTGCCGGCGTTGTGGGATCGCGGCCTCTGCGGTCAGGGGCGTCTGGTCTGCTCTTTCGACACGGGTGTCGAGGGCACGCACCCGGCCCTGTCTGACAAGTGGCGCGGGAATCACGCCAGTCTCTCGGCCGCCTGGTTTTCTGCGGTGTCGCCGAATGTCGGGCCCATTGACAACGTGGGACATGGCACCCATACGATGGGTGTAATGGTTGGTGCGGTGGATGCGGACACTTTCGGAGTAGCCCCGCAAGCCGAGTGGATCGCAGGCGGTGTTATAGATCAGGGGAAAACCTTACCGGCGACGTTGAACGATATTCTCGAAGCTTTCGAATGGGCCCTTAACCCGGACGGCAACGAAGTCACAACCGACGACGTGCCGGACGTGATTTTGAATAGCTGGGGAGTGCCGAAAGGGCTGTTTACGCCGTGCGACAACCTCTTCACGGGTGCTATTGCCAACGTCGAAGCGGCTGGTATTGTCACGGTGTTTTCGGCCGGCAACGAAGGCCCGGCCGAGATGACCCTGAGATACCCGGCCGACATGGCCACGACTCCGATTAACGCGTTTTCAGTGGGAGCCGTGGATAACAACCGCCTGATTGCATCGTTTTCCAGCCGGGGTCCGTCGTCCTGTGACCACAACCAGAAAAAGCCGGAAGTCGTCGCTCCGGGTGTCTCCATCCGTTCCTCTTACAAAGGCGGCACTTACAAGTACATGAGCGGGACATCCATGGCAGCGCCCTACATTGCAGGCTTGGTGGCCCTGATGAGGCAGTACAACCCCGAGTCGACAGTGGACGAGATCAAGTATGCCTTCATACAGGCTGCCACCGATCTGGGAGTAACCGGCGAAGACAATGCTTACGGATATGGGCTGCCCGATGCCGCGAGACTCCTGACCTATTTGCCGGCACCCCAGGCGCCGGAGATGAGTTTATCGGCCGTCCAGATTGTCGGTGACGGTGTGGCCTTCCCTTCCGAGACTTTCGAACTGGAGCTAGGCTTGACCAACTCGGGTGGCAGTGTCGAGGAAGTGGTTGGGACTCTCAGGTTTGTGGGCGACAGCGGCGTTCAGATAGTCAATTCGGAGGCGAATTTTGTCTTTGGTGATGGCGGTTCACATGCTATCAGCGCACCGCTGTGTCAACTGCGATTTGACGCGTACCTTCATAACGGTCTGCTAGTGCCGTTCGAGTTGGATCTCAGCCTTCCCAATGATACTGTCTTTCAGACTCTTGAGTTCAACCTGACGGTCGGAATATCGCCGACGGGCAGTATAGCGGCGCATGAAAACGGGGAAATCAGCCTCTGCGTATCGGACTTCGGTCAGTTTGGTTTTGCTCCTGGCTCATTATATAATCTCAACGGCCAGGGTTTGCGCTACCAGGGCAGTGGCAACCTGCTGTATGAAGCGGGAATGATCGTTGGCCGAAACAGCCTGCAGTTATCGAGTTCGATTCGCGACAGCCTCGGCCAGTACGCGCCATCCGATTTTACACCGATCGAGGTTCTTTCCAGTGGCCTGGCGGATTCGGAGGGCGGCTTCCATCTCGAATCCTCCTCTGCCGATACTTACTCGGACATCCCCATACCCATCAGCGTCGGTCACGAAACTATCAGCTACCAGTCGCCGGGCGAAACAGGTTATATCCTGTTTAAGTTTCAACTGAGAAACGAATCCGTAGAGAAACTCACCGGTCTGAGCTTTGGGTTTATGGTCGATCTGGATTTGAATGTTGACGGCGATCGAGTAATCCTTGACCGGGACAGGGGGATCATTTATCAATCCGGCGACGGGTCACCGCTGGTCGGCCTGGTCGCTTTGGATGGAATAACCAATTTCACGAGTCTGGAAAATGGGCTGAACAAAGCCGGATTCACACGCGTCCAACTGTATGAGATGGTTTCTGCGATTGGCAGTGATGTCGACAGCACGCGCGTGGGCGATATGCTCTTCCTCGCGCACGGCGGGGCGTTCACTTTGCAGCCGCGGGAGTCGATGGACATCGCGTTTGCCCTTGTCTGCGGAAATGATGTGAGTACTGTGTTCGCGAACGCAGACCGCGCCAGGGACAGGTATAATGTCGCCACGGATGTGACGTTTGTCGATCCCAGCGTACCTGACGGGTTTGAGTTGTTGCAGAATTACCCCAACCCCTTCAATCCCGCCACGACCATTACATTTTCGCTGCCGACGGCCGCTGAGGCAAACCTGACGGTGATAAATATGTTGGGACGCAGAGTCAAAACCCTGCATACAGGAATCCTGTCAGCGGGAACGCACTCCGTAGTTTGGGATGGAACCACTAATGACGGGAGCACAGCTGCCAGTGGTGTATACTTCTATAGACTGGAGTCCGGCGGGAATGTCAGCAGCAAGAAAATGGCTCTTTTGAAGTGAAATGGATTTGGCTATATTGGACAGGAACCCGGCTGCAAAGCTAATGTTAAAGATGAAAAGTGCTAAACATAAAAAGGACTGGAAAATGTCAACAACCAGATTGACTGCGATACTTGGCGCGCTCGTGCTTCTTTTTCTTGTCACTTCACAGGTGCTGGCCGTAGCCCCCACGCCTGAGGCGGTTGAAAAGTGGAAAGCAGAAGGAGTCTGGGAACAGAAGGTCGCCAACTGGAACGCGTTTAAGAAGGCCGGTGGATGCAGCCCGGCGATACATACGCCGCTCGACAGGACCAAGCGCCTGGATAGAATGGCACTCGGTGAAGAGGCCGTCGATACGGCGTACGTGATCGTTATATTGGTGGAGTTTACAGATAATCCGCATACTGGCGGTGGAGTCAGTGCCGAGCCGGAGGATTTTGATTCTCTGCTTTTCTCTAATCGAGAAACCGACGTTATACACAACCCTACCGGTTCCATGACCGATTACTATCTCGAGGTATCCTACGAGCAGTTTTATATCAAGGGTGATATTTTTGGCTGGTACACAATGCCCGAAACCTATGCCTGGTATGAAGGCGGCGACGACGGTACTAGCAATGGCCGGATTCTTGCCAAGCACGCCGTTGACAGCGCTGAGGCCAATGGAGCCGATTTCAGCAAATACGACCGGAATGGAGATGCGTATTGTGACGGCGTGGTCGTCATTCACGCCGGCCCGGGTGCCGAGGAGGGCGTTTTTGGTATCTGGTCGCATAAGTCTAACATATCCCCGCCCCTGACGTATGACCTCGTGACCATTGAGGCCTACACGATGAATCCTGAAGAGACCGGCGGTGATCTGTCGCCGATCGGCGTCTTCTGTCACGAATATGGTCATGTTTTGGGTCTTGCTGATCTGTATGACGTCGATTATGACCCGCCTAGTTCAGATGGGCTGGGCCGATGGTCGATAATGGCCAGCGGTAACTACAACGGCGGTGGTCAGAGACCGGCGCACTTTGACGGCTGGTCCAAAGTGCTCCTGGGTTTTGCCGACTACACGATAGTCAACGAAAACCTCGACAGTGTGGTGATACCCCAGGTTGAAAGTGAGCCCACGGTCTATTTCCTTGGCAACGCCCTGAGCGGAGGGTCAGAGTTCTGGGTGGTGGAAAACAGGCAGAAAACCGGTTTTGACCTGGCCCTGCCCGGAGAGGGACTGTGCATTTATCATATCGATCTGGCCGGGCCGCTACCGAATAACGACCCGGAAAGATATCGTATAGCGATGGAGCAGGCAGACGGCAACAACGACCTGGCATATACTGAGTACAATAACGGCGACGCATCGGACCCGTGGCCCGGTTCCTCTAACAACAGGAATTTTCACGATTTGTCGTTGCCTAATTCGCGATTAAACCTGACTGAAGTCACGACTGAAATCGGTGTGTGGAATATCTCGAACCCCGATTCGTTGATGACAGCAGATCTGGATATAGAGTATTCCCGACCCTACACGGTTTTGACGGGGACGGATTCCATCATATTCGACGACTCCCAGGAAGGCAACGGTGACGGAATAATCACTGCCGGCGAGACGGTCAATTTTTACTTTACGGTTAAGAACCTGATGCGCCATGCATTTAACCCGCGTGCTTCACTATCGTCATCCAATCCCGACGTCCAGTTACTGACCAACGATGTGCCCTTTGCCACCGATCTGGACGGGATTGCCCGTAGTAATTTTGACACCGGTCTTCCGATAAAGTTCAAAATGGCGGATGAGTTTACACCGATTAT
>CBFCYQ010000008.1:0-26856 GCA_965602205.1 uncultured bacterium
CGCTTGATGGTAAGGGATATCTTACGGTGGCTCTTTAATCCCAATCTTTTTTTACTATTTAATACAAAAAAAGAAAATGTAAATCATGTATACCTTTTTCTGTAGGGGCAAATATTATTATATTTATTTTGTGAAAAATTAAACGACTGCAGGTTGACTAACAAGTCTATTTTAGTTATCTTTGAAAGATTGCGTTTTGTGACTTGATAGTCAGGTTAACGACAGCTCTGTACATCAAGGGTTGAAGAGACCCAGGTTAGGTGAAAGAAGGTCAAGATGCAGTTCACAAAGGCTGAAGCGTACGGCATGCTGGGGGTATTGTATCTCTCCGAAAAGGGATTATCCGACGTGACGCCTCTTTCGGAGATTTCCGAGGTCCAGGTGATTCCCGAGAAATTTTTGGCAAAAATTTTTCAGTCGCTATCAAAATCTGGGATTGTTCGTTCTCATCGTGGTGTCCGCGGCGGTTTCACTTTAGCTAAGAACCCGAAACAGATAACGGTTAAAGATGTCCTCGAGGCCATCCAGGGACCGTATCACATCATGAAGAGTCTTCCGGACACATGTACGGGTCCGAAGGGAGAGTTCTCCGCTCTAAAGGAGTTGCTCATCCTGGCCGAGAATAAGATGGTGGCCGTTTTCGAAGAGCATACACTGGCCGATCTCATTAAATGGCAAAGAGATAAGGCGGTGACCGTTTAAAGGGAAGACCACCCGCCAGTTTTATGTAAAGGGGCTGTTTTCAAGCTGAAAGGGACGCGCTTCTTTTCGGCCTGAGGTGTTCTATATAGAAGGAGGCTTATACGATGTCGGTCAAATCCGACCGCTGGATTATTGAAATGGCTCGCAATCACGAGATTATCAAGCCATTCTCCGAAAACCAGGTCCGCAAGGGTATCAGTTTTGGCGTCTCGTCATACGGATATGATATCTCTCTTTCGGATCAGTTCAAGGTTCTCAGGGCGCAGGATTTGGACGAGATCGATCCCAAAGCCGACGGCGATGAGTATTTCGAGGACGTCAAAGCCGACTCGGTGTTAATCCCGGCCAATTCCTTCGTACTGGCGCGCTCGCGGGAATATTTCAAAATCCCGCGGGATGTAATCACTATCTGTCAGGGCAAATCGACCTATGCCCGGTCGGGGGTAATAGTCAATGTGACGCCGTTTGAGCCGGAGTGGGAAGGCTATGCCACGATGGCGCTGGCCAATACCTCCCCCGTGCCGGTGAGAGTCTACGCCCATGAGGGTATCGCCCAGCTTATTTTCCTCGAAGCCACCGAAGAATGTCGGATATCGTATAAGGATAAGAAAGGCAAGTACCAGAAACAGAAGACTATTACTCTGTCAAAATCGGATCAGTAAACGAATAAGAACTCTTGTAGGGTTAGCTTACAACTGAATTTAGGAGTCGATAATGTTAGATGAAGCTGTAGCCGACAAAGGTAAAGCAGGAAAACACGCCGGCAAAAGAACACGTCGCATGGCGACTATCGATGGTAATACGGCAGCAGCATATGTTGCCCATGCCACCAATGAAGTTATCGCCATATATCCCATCACCCCCTCCTCCGATATGGGCGAGAAAGCCGATGCCAAGTCGGCGGCGGGCGAAACCAATATCTGGGGTGTGATCCCCGAAGTAGTCGAAATGCAGTCGGAGGGCGGCGCTTCGGGCGCTTTACACGGCGCCGTCACGACGGGGGCGCTGACAACTACCTTCACGGCCTCTCAGGGACTCTTGTTGATGATTCCCAACATGTTCAAGATTGCCGGTGAGATGACCCCCACCGTCTTTCACGTGAGCGCTCGGGCCGTGGCCACTCACGCCCTTTCGATTTTCGGCGACCACTCCGACATCATGGCCTGCCGGTCGACTGGGTTCGGCCTGATCGGCTCGGGCTCGGTGCAGGAAGTGATGGACCTGGCCCTCATAGCCCAGGCCGCCGCACTCAAATGCCGCGTCCCGTTCGTGCATTTCTTCGACGGCTTCCGCACGTCTCATGAAATTCAAAAAGTCGAAGAACTCACTTTTGACGATATGCGCCAGATGATCGACGAGAACCTGGTGGCCGCCCATCGGCAGCGCGCGCTTTCCCCTGACCGACCGACTATCAAGGGGACTTCGCAAAACCCGGACGTCTTTTTCCAGCATCGCGAGACGGTAAACAAATACTACGATGCCGCGCCACAGATCGTCCAGGAAGCCATGGACCAATTCAAGACCGTGGTCGGCCGCGAGTACCGCCTCTTCCAGTACTACGGCCACCCGCAGGCCGAACATGTCATGATGATAATGGGAACCGGCTCCGAGGTCGCGCACGAGACGGTGGACGCCCTGGTGGAAAAGGGCGAAAAAGTCGGCCTCATCAAAGTGCGCCTTTTCCGGCCCTTCTCGATCGAAGCCCTGGCCCAGGCGTTGCCGGCCACCGTCAAGAAGATTGCCGTTCTTGACCGCACCAAAGAGCCCGGCGCCGTGGGCGAACCGATGTACACCGACATCCAGACCGCCGTCAGTGAGATGCTTGTCAAGGGTACGGCTAAGTTCAAAGAGCACCCGCTGATCGTCGGCGGTCGCTACGGGCTGGGGTCGGCGGAATTCAACCCTCCTATGGCCAAGGCGATTTTTGATAATCTCAAGCTGGATGAGCCGAAAAACCACTTCACGGTCGGTATCACCGACGATGTCACTTTCACCTCGCTGGATCCCGACTGGTCGTTTGACATCGAGGGCGAAAACTTCCGGGGCCTTTTCTTCGGCCTGGGAGCGGATGGCACAGTCGGCGCCAACAAGAACTCCATCAAAATCATCGGCCAGAACACCGACAACAACGCCCAGGGATACTTCGTCTACGATTCCAAGAAGGCCGGCGCGGTAACCGTGTCCCACGTACGCTTCGGCAAGGAGGCCATCCGCAAACCGTACTTGATTCGCCAGGCCCCCTTTGTAGCCTGCCACAACTTCTCGTTTCTCGAGAAATATGAGATGGTCGAAAAGCTCATGGCGGGCGGTACCTTCCTTCTCAATTCGCCGTACGGCCCCGACGAAGTCTGGGACAAGATGCCCGGCGAAGTGCAGCAGCAGATTATCGAGAAAAAAGCCAGGTTCTACGTCATCGATGCTATTGCTCTCGGCAAACAGATCGGCCTGGGCGCGCGCATCAACATGATTATGCAGACGGCCTTTTTCCTCATTTCCGGCATCCTCCCCAAGGACAAGGCTATCGCCGCTATCAAGAAGGCCATCGTCGACACTTACGGAAGTAAGGGCGAGAAGGTGGTCGCCATGAATTACAAGGCGGTAGACATCGCGGTCGAATCTCTCAAGGAAGTCCGGTATCCCGACAAGGTTACTTCCACTTTCAAAAGACCGCCCATCGTGCCCGAGCACGCCCCCGAGTTCGTCCAGACGGTCACGGCCGAGATTATCGCCGGTCGCGGCGACCAGCTTCCGGTCTCGGTTTTTCCTGACGACGGCACCTACCCCACGTCCACGACACAATATGAAAAGCGCAACATCGCCGTGGATATCCCCGTCTGGGACAAGGACACCTGCATCCAGTGCAATATCTGCTCCATTGTCTGTCCCCACGCGGCGATTCGCCCCAAGGTTTACGACAAGAAGCACATCGAGCAGGCGCCACCCGACTTCCAGTACGTCGCGGCCAATGGAAAGCAGTTCAAAGATATGTATTACACCCTCCAGGTGGCCCCGGAAGACTGCACCGGGTGCGAAGAGTGTGTCAATGCCTGCCCGGCCTACGCCAAAGACGAGGCCGGCAATAAGACCAAATTCAAAGCTATCAACCTGGCCCCGCAGATTCCCATTCGCGAGCGCGAAAGAAAGAACTGGGACTTCTTCATGGACGTTCTTCCCGACCCCGACATCGGCCTGATTAATCCCGAGACCGTCAAGGGCTCGCAGTTCATACGGCCCCTGTTCGAGTTCTCGGGCGCCTGCGCCGGCTGCGGGGAGACGCCGTATGTCAAGCTGATGACCCAACTCTTCGGCGACCGCGCCATCTGCGGCAACGCCACCGGTTGCAGTTCGATTTACGGTGGTAACCTGCCCACCACGCCTTTCTGTCGGCGCGCGGACGGCCGCGGCCCCGCCTGGTCAAACTCGCTGTTTGAAGACTGCGCCGAGTTCAGTATGGGAATGCGGCTCACCGTCGACAAGCTGCGGGATTACGCCCTGGTTCTGCTAAAGCAACTGGCTCCCGAAATGTACGACGAGCTGGCGGCCGCCGACCAGACCACTCAGGAAGGTATCGAGAAGCAGCGGGAGCGGGTGACCGCCCTGACCACGAAACTCGACGGCCTGGGCGGAGACGACAAGGTTACCGCTCTTAAGAACGTCGCTGACTTCCTGGTTAAAAAATCGGTCTGGGGTATCGGAGGCGACGGATGGGCCTATGACATCGGCTATGGCGGTCTCGATCACGTAATGGCCTCCGGAAAAGACGTTAACCTGCTCGTACTGGATACCGAGGTTTACTCCAATACGGGCGGTCAAATGTCGAAAGCTACTCCGCGGGCCTCCACCGCGAAATTCGCCGCCGGGGGCAAGCCTTTGCCCAAGAAAGACCTGGGTTTGATGGTAATGGCTTACGGTTCGGCCTATGTCGCCCAGGTGGCTATCGGCGCCAGTCAGAACCAACTGGTCAAGGCGATGGTCGAGGCGGAAAGGTTCAACGGTCCGTCGCTGGTCATCTGCTACAGCCACTGTATTGCCCATGGAATCGACATGTCACGCGGCCTCGAGGAAGAAGAAAAGGCTGTAAAATCGGGCCATTGGCTGCTGTACCGTTATAATCCTGACCTGATTGCCCAGGGCAAGAATCCGCTCAAACTGGACTGCAAAAAACCCAGTCTCTCGTTTGAAGAGTACGCTTACTCGGAGAACAGGTTCCGGGCTCTTATCGCCAAGGATAAGGAACGGGCCAAAAGGCTGTTAGAACTGGGCCAGAATGACTGTGACCGCCGCTGGAATCTTTATTCCCAGATGGCTCAGATGGATTACTCCTCCGTCGGCGGAGAGGATTTGCCCTGACCTGAGCCGATTCGGCGGAAATACGCTATCAAGGCGGGCCTTCGGGCCCGCCTTTTTATTGGGTCACTTGATCTCCTGGAAATCAAGAATCGGGCCTAACTGGCCGATAATGGTACAAACGGAATAATTATATCGACTTCAAAGGAGGTAGTATGCGTACCAAATCGGCCGTACTTGCGGTTTTCCTGGTTTTCGCGGCCGGGGCGGCCACGACCGTGGCCCAGTCAACCGAGCAGGATCTTATCGACCGGTACTTGAAAAAGAAGACCAAAACTCAGGTCAGGAAACTGGGCTGGGTCTCGGCGAATTTCACTCTCAATCGTATCAACCGTAACAACGACTATAACAAGTTCGCCAACTATAGTTCAAACCAGTTCTCCAATACATCGATATCCTGGCTGGGGCAGGCTAAATCATTCGGTGTCGACTTTGGCGTTGTCGTTAAGGAGAGAATAGCTCTGTCGGTTAATGGCGAATACTGGCTCAAACTGGGCGAAAACCAGACGGGGACGTTTGTTTACACGCCTCCCGACCGAACCGGTGGCACCATCGAAGAGGTGAAATCGCAGGTTGAGGTCTGGGGGATTTCCGCTGCCGTACAATACTATCTCTTCAATCACCCGACCCTTCAAAACAAGCTGGATAACATAACCTTCCGGGTTGGCGGCAGTGTTGGATACTACGAGGCCAAGTGGAATCTCTGGCCGGAATACCAGAACCTCAACCTGTCGACCTCTACCTACGAGGATAATAACACGACCTACAAGGGCACCGCGCCCGGGATCGCCGGATTTGTCGGTGTCGATTATCCTCTCAATATCTTGGGAATGTCGTTGGGAGTGGACTTTGGCTATATGTACCTGAACTTTAAAAACATTGCGTGGTATAACTCTACAGATGAAGAAATAGTAGTAACTTACAACAATTCTGAGGATAGCCGCGTTGACCTGGGTCTGTCCGGATTCCGGGGGAAAGTAGAGTTAAAACGCTTTTTCACCTGGTAACCGCGAAGAATGGGTTGACAGGCGGGAATTGGGCTCTATTTTTATCAGAGCCCAAGAATATAGAATAGGAGACTAGCAATTGGACACTAGCCGCACCAGGTGGACAGCAGCCGCACTCGCGCTGACACTGCTGTTCGTTTTTGCTCTGCCGACCCTTGCCGCCGAAAAATTACCCGCCGAAAAGGCCGGCACTATCGGCCCGCCGCAGGGGCAGATCGCCTTTCTGCGTGATTTTAATGTCTGGGTGATGGATGCCGACGGCTCCGACCAGTTCATGATCAGCGAGGTCGGCAACGCCGACGGCCGTCTGAGTTGGGCGCCCGACGGCAAGCGCATCGCCTTCACCCGCTCCGGCCTGGTCAATCTTCAGGGACCGGATATGCTCGGCGGGAAACATAAAGTCTATGATATCTTCATAGCTTATCTCGACTCCGCCTACGCCAACAACAAGCTCTGGTGGTATCGACTCACCGACGACCTCGGCAACCGCGACCCCGAGTGGAGCGCCGACGGCAGCAAGATCGCCTTCTGGAAAGACATGAACGCCAATATTGTAAACGCCTCCATGCCCAACTATCAACTCTGCCTGATGGCTTCCGACGGCGGCAACGTCGAGGTGCTGCGCAAAGACTGGCAGAACATGAAAGACGTCTTTCTGGTCAAACCTTCGATGAACAAAAATGGCTATATAGCCTTCATGGCCTTTTATGAACACCGGCCGCAGGCGCTGGTGGTTCTTCACCGGGACAGCCTCATGATTTCGGGTGACTCCATTAAAGCCCTGTCCGGTCAGAACGCCAATATGGTCTCCCCGGCCTGGTCGCCGGACGGTAAGTGGATGGCATATATCCACAGTTCTATGGACGAGTCCGGGCTGTACATCGCCACGCCGGATCTAAAAGAGAAGTACCTCGTCTTTGCGCCCCCGGTGAGTACTTACATCAGCACTTTTACGCCGTCCTTCTCCCCCGATTCCAAATGGTTGACGGTCTCGACGACCGATGGTTCGGTGTGGATTGTCGATATAACCGGCAACGGCCAGCGTCGCTTGACCGGTCCCGGCAAGGACAAGTTCCCGGCATGGTCGAAAACCACGACTATGGTGAATTAATCTGTGCGCGGTTGCAGTTACTTTTTCTTCAATAAAAAAAGCCGCCGTAACTCGGCGGCTTTTTCAATGGTTTCCGATCTACATTTTCTTCCAGTTGGACAGAACCTCGACCAATAGTCTTACTCCGATACCGGTGGCACCCTTGGGAATATACGGGCGTCCCTTGGGTTCGAAGTCCACGTAGGCAATATCGATGTGCGCCCACGGCCAGTCGCCCACAAAATTCTCCAGGAACGCCGAAGCGGCAATCGTGCCGGCCGGGCGTCCGCCGGAATTCACCAGGTCGGCCACCCCGGACTTCATCTGTTCGCGGTGATCGTCCCAGATAGGTAGCGGCCAGGTTCTCTCGCCGGTGTTTTCGGAGGCCTTCTTTATCCTCTCCAGCAGGGCCGGGTTATTTCCCAGCACGGGCGCTCCCGAGTAACCGAGAATATACAGGGACGCTCCGGTAAGAGTGGCGATATCGATCACAGCCTGGGGCTTAAAGCGATTGGCGTAATCCAGCGCGTCGGCTAGAATCAACCGGCCCTCGGCGTCGGTGTTGATCACCTCGATAGTCAGGCCCTTGCGCGAGGTGACGATATCACCCGGCTTGGTGGCCACGCCGGACGGCATGTTTTCACAGGTCGGCAGCAACGAGACCAGGTTCAGAGGCAGTTTCAGACGGGCGGCGGTTACAATCGCGGCCAGTACTACGGCGGCCCCGGTCATGTCACCTTTCATCTCATGCATGTTGAGCCCGGGCTTGAGAGATATGCCCCCCGAATCAAAAGTAATTCCCTTGCCGACCAGCACCACCGGCTTCTGTCCCTGGCGGCCCCCGTTGTACTCGAGGACGATGAACCGCGGCGGCTCGGCGGAACCTTTCGCGACTGCCAGCAACGCTCCCATCTTCTCCCGTTCAATAGCCTTCTCGTCCATTACGCGACATTTTATTTTGTGCTGTCGGGCGAGTTTCTGGGCCGTCTCGGCAAGCACCGACGGCGTCAGGTAATTGCCCGGTGTCGAAGCCAGCGTCCTCACACTCACCTGGCCCTCGGCGATTATCACACCCTTGTCAACCGCCTTCTCGACTTTTTTCAGCACCCGCTGGTCGTCTACCGCGAACGTAATTTGGGTTAGCTTATTTTTATCTTTCTTGCTATCCCCAGTCTTGAATTCCAGCAATTTGTACGAACCCAGCAGGTATCCCTCGATAACAGCCTGGTAATGGCCCTCACCGGCGGTCTTCGGCAGATGGAAAATTACCGATGCCGATGATGTCAGGCCCTTGAAGCGGGAGACAGCTCCGGCGGCCTTGCGGTAGGTGTCGCCGTCTATCCGCTTCCCGGCACCCAGGCCCACCAGGATTACCCGGTCAACATTATAGCCGGACGGATGCATGACGGACGCGATTTCCCTGGGTTTACCGCAAAATTCGCCCGCCTCCAATAGCGTGCCGACGGCCCCGCCGGTGGCGGCGTCAAGGCCTTTTAGCGCCTTGTCGCTTACTTTTTCATACTCCGGGACAAAAAGCACCAGGCTATCGGCGGCGCATTCGATTATGGGCTTTGCCGTATACGATATTTGCATTGATTTCCTCCTCTAATCGGCTTGAAGAATCTCCTCTGACCAGATACTAGGCAAGAAACGTCGCTCGCGCAACCATTATTTGCGCCGCCATTAGCGACCTGATCACTCTATATTGTCCGGGCGAGACGTTGTCTCAGGCATCGCCTCCCGCGACGGTCACCTTGCGCCGCCAGAGCGGCATGACCGCCTGGCCTTTCTTGAAGGCTTTGACCGCCAGGAATACTCCAAGGGATAAACACAGCACTACAGTGATTGGTGAAGCTTCGGGTCCGAAGCTGCCGCCCGTTATCCACTCCGGTCCCTCAATCGTCGGTGTTATCAGTCCGTCACCCGGCTGTCCGGAAGTGGCCAGACCAAAGACGGTCGATTGAAAATAGTTCCAGGCGATGTGTATGCCGAAGATCAGCCATATCCTCCGCGTGTACATGAAAGCGGCCGCCAGAAGGACGCTGGCCTCCAGTGCAATGGCCACCGCAGCCCACACCGAAGCATTGGGATTACCGATGTGAGCGAAACCGAAGAAAGCCGCCTGGAGTATCAGGGCCACCCAGCTACCTACTAATTCCTCTGTCAGCTTAAAAAAGATTATCCTGAACAGCAGTTCTTCGGCGAATGCCGCAATGCCGAAGGGAATGATGGTATGCAGCGCAACCGTCCAGTCGGAGGCAAAACCATCGATGCTGTAATAACCGGCTACAGCCATTATGAGAATAACCGTGCTCATTATCGCGCCGCCTGTGAGGACCCCCTGCCCGAACTCTTTCAGGGCGCCTTTCGAACTCATCTCGTGCGCCTGTCGCTTTTCAACTATCCGGGTATACAGACGGTAGAACACAATAAAAAGGAGAATGCCCAGAACTCTCTCGGCATGGCTTACCATCACTTCGACCGACTCCGAGAGACTCGGTGCAATGAAGTGCTTATACCCTGGCCGAAGTAGCGTCGCCGGCACCAGGGACAGTGTCGCCGCCAGAATCCTCACCAGCGGAAACTGCAGTACCTTCCCCGCAACGGATGTCGGTGACGCTTGAGTGAACAACTGCTCGCTTTTGACAGTCAACACGGACTACTCCCTTCACAACTGATAATCGTCGATGATGCGGAGATTGTGCGGGTTACCGCCGTCCCGGGCATGATGCCGTGCCATAGCGCGAACAAGACCTTTCCAGGACACTGGTAATTCATAACTGAGACGGTTGGCGAACAGCGGGCTTCTAAAATTCTATTTTTAAATACGACTGATAGTTCCGGGTTGTTTCAGCAATATTTTCGGAGCCAAATTTAGCCAGAAAAACATCGGCCAGCACCAGCGCCGCCACGGCCTCGCAAACAACGGCCAGGGCCGGAACGACACAGACGTCGCTCCGCTCCACCATCGCCTCGGCGGGTTCCTTCGTCTTGATATCGACGGTTTGCAGCGGCTTTTTCAGTGTCGCCAGCGGTTTGCCGGCCACCCTGATGATGACGTCCTCGCCGTTGGTCATGCCGCCCTCGATGCCCCCGGCGTGATTGGTGGTGCGATGAAATTTCTTTTTTGCGGCGTCACCGTACGGGTCGTAATAAATCTCGTCCTGAACTTCTGAGCCGCGTTTTTGGGCCTCTTCGAATCCTCGGCCGATTTCCACCCCCTTGACCGAGTTGACGGCCATCATGGCTCCGGCCAGGCGACTGTCAAGGCGGTCGGACCATTGCGAGAAACCGCCCAGTCCCACGGGTAGTCCGCGCACAATCACTTCCACCACGCCGCCCAGAGAATCACCGTCCTTCGCGGCATCGTCAATGGCCGCTATCATCTTCGCCTCGATCTCACTGTCAAGGCAGCGCACCGGGGACTGCTCGGATCGGTCGGCGAGCTTTTTCAGATCGCTCGTGTCATAATCGTCGCCGATAGCGATCGCTCCGATACGAACCACGTGAGATGCCAACGAGACGTCGAAATGCTCGAGAAGTTGCCGGGCCAGCGCCCCAACAGCCACTCTGGCGGCCGTCTCCCGCGCCGAGGCACGTTCCAGAACATTGCGTATATCATGGTGGTTGTGCTTGATCGCTCCCGGCAAGTCGGCGTGTCCGGGCCGGGGACGGGTTGTCCCGTAAGCCAACTGCTGCTCGCGTTGATCGAGGTCCTTGCTGATCGACGCTACCGGGTCCATGATTTTTCGCCAGTTGACCCAATCCTTATTGGGAATGACAAGAGTAATGGGTCCACCCAGGGTAAAGCTGTTGCGTATGCCCGAGACGATCTGGACGGAATCCTTTTCGATGCTCATCCGCCCGCCCCGGCCGTAACCCTTCTGACGGCGCGCCAGTTGATGGTTTAACCGGTCGATATCCACCCTGAAGCCGGCGGGAAAACCATCCAGAACCGCCGTAAGCTGCGGACCGTGCGATTCACCTGAAGTGAGATACGTGAGCATGCCCGAATGTAGCCAAAATACCGGGCGAGGTCAACCCAACCTTCGATCAGTCGGGTACATAGATTTCAATTTTGGAGTCCCACTTGCTGTCCTGGGACATCTCTGACATCCTCTGTTCAATCAGATCATCGATGTTCAGGGCTTTGGAAACGCTGTAGAATTCCTTCTGGTCGATGGGAGATATCTGCTTCATCTCGTCGAGGACAGCCACTATTTTCTTGGTAGCGGTGTCGAGTACATCCAGGTACCCGGGAAGCAGTTGGATCAGCTTTTCGGAATTGCCCCTCTTGATTTGTACGCGCATCAATTGCGACCGGCCGTAAATGACCATGGCGGCGTTGTTGAGGTAGTGGGATAAGGTAGCCATGGCGACATTTTTGGACTCGATGGCTCCCTTGGCTCTCTCCTGCTCCAGGAGACTCTTGCTAAGCTCCTGGCGCTCCTTGAAGAGGTTTTCTATGACAAGGTAAGTTTTCCATATTTCCTGATTGGCCTCCACCAGCATCTCCTCGACGTCACCGATGTCTATTCCGAGATACTGGGCCACTTCTATCGTCTGCGGCAACAGCGAGAACGATATCTGGTCGACCTGCTCCTTGCTCAGTGATAGAGATTTCGATACCGCCCCGATATTTTCAAGGCGTTCCTCCAGGCTCGACTCGTAGCCGGAAAACTTGTCGTTGGAAAGCAACGAGGCCAGCTTGACTATCTGGCTCAGGTCGCCGCCGGCGTCGGCGGTATGATAATCGTGATGATTGCGAATGGCCGTGATGACGAACTCCGGCAGACCCAGAGTCTCGGCCAGGTGGGCACCGACGTCCATGTGATCGATTCCAAAAACCTCTATTTCGGCATCGGTCAGGGTCGCGGCTCGTACTTCCCGGTCGACTATTTTTCGGTATTGCTGAGGGTGATGGTGGATTAAGTAAATGATCCCCAGGTCGTGAAGCAGCCCGGCGATGAAGGCTTCCTCAGAGGCCTTGTAGCCCAACACGCCGGCAATCTTCTCCGAGGCGGCCGCCGTCGACAGCAGATACTCAAAAAAATCCTTGGCCTGCACGCCCGATTCGGCGGCTATTTTCTCCGGGTGAAAAATCGAGGACGAGAGCGTCATGCACTTGACAGTCGTCACTCCCAGCACGGAAATCGCCTGGTGGACCGTCGTGATCTCCGAAAAACGGTGGTAGAACGATGAGTTGGAGAGCTTTAATATACGGCTGGTCAGGGACGGGTCCTTCAGGATAATCTTGGCCAGCTTATCGGCGGAGAAATCCTCTTTGCCCGCCTCCTTTAGTACTTCGGATAGAACCTGGGGTAAAGAGAGTAGATTATTGTCCCGCCTGATCTGCTCAATCAAAGGTATCTTATCCATCGCGGAATTGGCTTTACTCATAATCTATATATCGGAATCCGTGCGAAGACTTTGAGAGGTAAACCCGAGAATGTCTACGAAAGAGCCCGACTCGGCGAGACGGATTTGAGGATGTCGGTAAGTTGTTCTATCCTAAAGGGTTTATAAAGGACTTCGGAAATCCCCGATGCCGCCAACTGTGTGCGGTCGACGTCCACCTCCCATCCCGTTACCAGGACAATCGGTGTTCTCGGATGCAGTCGCTTTATCCGGCGGGCTACCTCCATGCCGGACATGCCGGGCATGGCCAGATCGGTCAGAACCACGTCAAACGTCGTGCCTGCCGCCAGTTCAAGGCCCCGCTCTCCCGATGAGGCCGTCTGCACTTCGTAGCCCAGCGACTGACACATGGCCGTGATCAGGTCGAGGATGACGCTCTGATCGTCGATAGCCAGTATGCGCCTCCTGGCGGCCGGGGCGGCGCTCGGACCTGCGGCGGACGCCTTCAGGGGGAATTTGAACGACAAATAAGAGGGAGCCTGGCTGTACCTGTCAAATGAGTAGAGACTGCTGCTGCCGGAGAGGTGCTTCAGAAACGCATCTGACGGTCGGTATTTCAGAACATCGGCGGTGCTTTCATACTGCCCGAAACCGGCCACCTTTTCCACCGGCGGGAAATTCTTGCGGTGCCGCGAAATATCCAGGTGGGCGTAGTCGTCCCGGGCGTAGGTCGACACGGAAATGATATCGCCCTCGTCGGCGATGCTCGAAAAGTAACTCACGGCTTCCCGGGCCAGGTTCGCCACGGACTCCGATGACAGCCGAATCTGCCCCGCCGAGCCAAAGCGCAGGTCGATCTCGCGGGTGCGCCCGTCAACCATGTACAGGTTATCCGAAATCCGGTTTTTAGTGAGGGTCTCGCCGATAATCTGGTCGACGTCGGTCACCACGGGCATCGGCACGGACTCGCCGCGGCCTGCCGGAGCCGCCGCACCGAACGACTCTTTGAGGAACCGCGCGGCCTGTTCCGCCTCGTCGATAATACTCTGAAAATGTGCCCTGACATCCCCCGATATATCCGGTCTCTCTTTAGCGAGTTCGGCGCTGCCGACCACCACCGAAAGGTAATTGTTGAGCCGGTTCACAGCGGCGCCGACTGTCTCGCTCCCGGCTGTTCCCGGCACAACGGTGGTTTTTTCGCTGTGCAGCCCGTCGATAGTCAGTCTCACCGAGTACAGGCCCACGGCCAGCGTCAGCAGTTTCTCCCACTCCCCGGCTTCAGAATCGCTCAACTCGGACATAAAGACGACTATCGCCCCCAGAACATCCCCGCGCCGGGTGATGGGACAGACGGCGAGAAAACTCGGCACCAGGTCTTCGCCCAGGGCTCGATAAAAGGCCTCGCGATTATTCGCCTCGTACGACCCCAGCTTTTTCGCTACGTTCTGACGACCGGCAGTGAAACGGTTGGTGGGACTTTCGCTGATTCGGCCCACCTCACCCTCACCGGGAAGGATTTCGATCTCGACCGGCTCGCGCCGCCCGGCCGGCAGCCCGCCCGGGGAGACGTATGACCCGTTCGGTTGTCGGACAAACACGAAGGTCCTGGCATGCTCGGGAAGTGTGCCGGACAAATGCTCCGCCAGCAACTGCGGCTGACGTTCGAAGGACACCTCGCCTTCAAAACGCAGCAGTTCCAGGATCTTGTCGAAACCCTGGCGGCGCGTGACGTCCAGGCGGCGGCTGGCCGCCTGCTGCAGAACCAGTTCGGCCATGCGGGTGAAAATCTCGATGGCCTTCAGCTCCGTTTCGGAGACTTTGAAGGGGAAAGATTCCCGCCGCATTATCAGGGCATTCTGACTGTCGCCTCCGCCGAAGGGGTAAACCAGGGTCGAGACGGCAACGAAAGTACGCCCTTCTTCACCGGCCGCTTCCTGGTTGACGATCAGGGGCTTGTTTCGGTCAATAGC
This sequence comes from uncultured bacterium, assembly GCA_965602205.1. Taxonomy (GTDB): domain Bacteria; phylum Zixibacteria; class MSB-5A5; order GN15; family FEB-12; genus DAOUUR01. Next base: position 14,475 of record CBFCYQ010000008.1, read on the forward strand.
GTCAATCAACGCCGTCCGGTAATTTTCGGATAAATTCAGTAACGGTTCACTGCCGCCGAAGAAGTGCAGGGCCCCCTTCACCATTCCGACCAGGTGGACCGACTGGGCCGCCCCCAGCCCCACCAGGCTCCGGCAAAATGAAGTCAGGGCATCCGATGACGAGAAAGCCGTGGCGGCCGATACCAGCCTCGCGGAAAAATCCGTCTGAGCCTGCTCGTGCTGCTTGATTTCTTTTTTGGCTGCCGAAAGCTCACGGCCCCAGCGGGCCGATTTGATCTTCTCGGCCAGCCACTCGGCTACCGGAGACAGTGACTTAACCTCGGCCTTACCGAAATAATGCGGCTTTTCGGAAAACAGGATGATGCCTCCTATCGGCTCCATCCCCGAAATCATCGGCAGAACCAGGCAGGAGGAAAAACGCGACTCGGAAACACCGCCGGAACGGTCGATGAAATCAAAGTTGCCCGCAATCAGCGGCTCGGCCATATCAACTGCCTGACTGACGATGTTTCTCTCGAGAGGATAGTACTCCAGGACCGCAATCTCCTGCTTGGTCAAGCCCGCCGAGGTTGTCAGCACGAACTGGCGGCGCGCTCGGTTTATCAGGAACATGGCCCCCGACGACTCCGGCACCCCGGACACGACTTCTTTGAGTGATATATCCAGCAGTTCCATAAGCTGGTAGGGCTGGCGCGAGTCGCGATGCAGATTACTCAGAATCGACAGCTTTTGCTCCCGCACGTCGATGTCCTCACGGCGCGTCTGCCAGAAATCAGAATAGAGTGCCAGCCCGACTGTCAGCAGGAGAACTCCCAGCACCAGGAGAACCAGGTGGGCAAGGTCGAGGTAGACGTAGGCAGCGCCTACAAACCACTCCGGGTAAGCCGGCAGGTTCGCTAGAATCTGCCACACCGCCGCCAGCATCAGCAAAATGCCACCGAACACAAACGCAAATCTCCCCTGAACATCTTCTTCAGCAAAAAGCCGCAGCCGGTATATCAGGAAAATGACCACCAGCCCGGCTATAAGCGCTATCAGAATTTGAGGCATTACATCGATCATCATTCCGGCTCCACCAGTTCTCCGTGAAGGGTAAAGGCGTCGGCGGCCGTAACCCTTAGCGGCACGACCGCACCGGCCCGGACGCCGTCGGCGCGCAGCAGGACCGTCTTGTTTCCTTCCGTCCGGGCGCGCATGATGTCGTCACTGCGCCGCGAAGCCCCTTCCACGAGACTGTAACAGATGCGGCCGACCTCCCGCTGATTGCGCTCGAAACCGATAGTCTTCTGCAGCTCGATCAGACGCTTCAAGCGTTGAATCTTCACGCCCTCGGGAACATCGTCAGGATACGCCTCAGCCGCCGTTCCGGGTCGGACGGAATACCGGAACATGAAGGCCGCGTCGTACCGTATATCCTTTACCGCCTGCAGGGTCTGCTCATAATCTTCGTCGGTCTCGGTCGGAAACCCGACCATCAGATCCGTGGTGATCGACACATAGTCCAGCCGGCGGCGCAGGTCCCGGATAATCTCCAGGTAATGATCGATCGTGTAACCCCGCCCCATTTTTCCCAGTACGCGGTTGCTGCCCGATTGCAGGGGCAGGTGCACGTGCGGCATTATCCGAGGTTCTTTCGCCATGACGTCGATCAGTTCCGGCGACAGGTCTTTTGGATGCGAAGTCATATAGCGCAGGCGCGCAATATCAGTCTCGTCGACGACCCGCCGCAGCAGGTCGGGGAAGTTCACGTCACCATCGCGGTAACTGTTGACATTCTGTCCCAGCAAAGTGATCTCGAGGACGCCCTCATCGGCCATTTTTCGGATGGAGGCGACGATATGATCCGCCGCGTGGACGCGTTCTTTGCCCCGCACGTAGGGAACAATGCAGTAGGTGCAGTAGTTGTCGCAGCCGCGCGAGATAGTGACGAAACCAGCATAAGGCGTCTCTTTTTCGGCTTCGATGGCATCCATGTTTTCATGACCGAAAGCGGTCAGCACTCGTGAACCGCCCTCATTTCCGACGACGACATCGGGCAGTTCAAAGACCCGATCGGGGCCGAGCACGTAATCGACCTGCGGGGCTTTCTCGATCAGCTTCTCGCCCAGCCGCTGGGCCATACATCCGACTACCGCCACCCTGAGGTGCGGTTTGTTCTTCTTGAATCTTGAGATTTCGCCCAGGCGGCCGAAAACACGCTCCTCCGCCTTCTCGCGAACCGAGCAAGTGTTGAAGATGATGAGATCGGCGTCGCTCTCGTCGGCTACCCGCCGGTAACCCCGGGCAATCAGGGATGCCGTCAGTGTCGACGAATCCGCCAGGTTCATCTGGCAACCAAATGTCGATATATGAAAAGTCTCTACAGCCTTGTGTTTTCCCATGGCGACTGCCTGACCGGTAAGTAATGCTCTACACCTGGACCTGTACACCGGATGATACGGCAATCACTTTCAAATGCAAATAAAAAAGTATTTTTGGCTGCGGCTTTAGCAGCCCTGGCGGCAAAGATAGCGCGGAGAATAAAAAAGCCCCCGACCCGGCGGGGGCTTGAAAGTCATTAGCAATGTAAATCGGACTGTTATCGGCCTATTCGACGACAACGCAGCCCATATCCGGTGGCGGCCCCGTCGGAATCCCGAACAAGTAGGCGACCAGATACGAAACGTCGGAAACGTTAAGCGTGCAACTGTTGTTGACGTCGGCCTGGTTCGGAGCCGGCGGATACGGTCCCGTCGGAATTCCAAAGAGGAAGTCCACCAGATACGTAATATCCGCAACATTCGTCTTGCCGTTATTGTTGGCATCACCGGCCAGCCCGGTCGGTGAATATGTCACGTGCATCGAAAACTCGGCCAGGTCACTGAGACTGCCCTCGTTGTCATCTGCCACAACCGCAAACGTAAACAAGCCCGAGTCAGTTGGCGTACCGCTTATCACGCCGTTGGTGGCCAGGATCAGGCCGGGCGGCAGGTTGCCGCTGGCGACTGTAAAGGTGTACTCTCCCGACGCTCCGCGCGCCTCGACGGTGTCAAGATAGGCGACATATCTCCGGGCCTCCGTCAACTCGTCCTTCGGCGTGACAATGTGAAGAGTCCAGGACTGGTAAGTGTCGTACAGAAGAACCCAGTCGTCGGGGTCCACCGCGATACTGGTCGGCTCCTCGGAAAAGTGCAGCTTGAACCTGTTGTCGTAGCGCTGGTCAAGTTTCAGTTTGAACACTTCGGTCGGGTTGGTGGGAAAGCCGAAGGCAAAGTCAACGGGCATCCGGAAGACCAGCGGCGCTGTCGTCTGAACCTGGTCAACATGGACGTAAACATCATAACCGCCGCCGCTCGCCGGCTCGGTGTAATAGGTCCAGCGATAATTCGGAAGGTACGTGCCATAAATCCAGTCTTCGAAAAACCAGTCCAGTTCCTCGCCCGTGGCCGCCTCCCACACATCCCGGAATCCTTCCGTAGTCGTAGCGCCATACTGGTACTCGGAGTTGTAATAGGCATTGACGCCGTCGAAAAACTTCGTCTCGCCCAGTACGCCGCGCAACATGTGCACCACCCAGGCTCCCTTGTCGTAAGACAGACCGCCGTTGAAGATCCTCCAGACATTGGTCGTGTCGTCACACCAGACCGTTCCCCCGCCGGTGTACCTCATGGTATTCATGTAGTTACGATACGACGTCCAGCCGTCCTTCTCCAGATAGTATAGGGCTTCCGAATACGATGCCCAGCCCTCGTTGAGCCAAATGTCCTCCCAGGTTTCGCAGGTAATCATATCGCCCCACCATTGGTGGGAAAGCTCGTGCACCACCACCGGCTCGGAAAAGCCGAAGCTGCTGCCGGCTGTGGAGGTCATCGTTTGGTGCTCCATGGCCCCGCCCCACTCGAAGTTGGAATGACCGTATTTCTCCCTGACAAACGGATACAAGCCATACTGATCCGAATACACTGAAATGGCGTAGGGTGTAATATCGAACTTTTCGTAGGAATACATCTCGAGGTCCGGGTACACGGCGTGCGTGATCGGCATCGTGTCGGCATCGCCATTATAGACCCATTCATCGTGCCACACGAAATAGTCGGATATAGCCACCGAAAAGAGATAGGTGGCGATAGGATAGCTGACATTGTAATAAAACGTATGGGCGTTGTTACCGTAGGCCACGGTCGAGTCCAGCGTGCCGTTGGAACCGACGTAAAAAGTCGTATCGACCACGATAGCGATCTTCATGGAATCCGGCTTGTCGTCCATGCGGTCCTTGCACGGCCACCATGTCCGCGCGAAATACGGCTCGGAGAGCGAAGTTATTACTTTCTTAAAATTGCGCACATCAAAAGCAAAAGCCTGGAGACCGCCCTCAACGGGATGCCCGTGATAGTAAAAATCGAATTCGAACTGTCCGTCGGTGTTGTAAGTGCCGTCAAGCGTGATCGTGACGACATTCCCGCTGCGCGAAAAAGCCAGCGGCCCCGAAGGTGCGACGATGGAGTCGGCCACCATGGTCGAATATAAATCCAGATCTACTTCGGTCACGCCGTCCTCGGTTGCCTGAGCCACCGTCCTGACATTTCCGTACAGTATCTCGGTGGTATCGTTGACTCTCAACCATATGTCATAGAAAAGCACGTCGTAATTCATCTGGTAGTCGGCGGCCACGTCCTGAAGAGCCATGCGGCGGGCCATCTCCTTGCCGGCCAGTGCCGCGGCTTTGGCCTCTCCGAGCTGCCGGTGAATCTCCGAAGCCGGAACGTTTTCCCACTCGGCTGCGGCCGGATCGGCCTGCGAAAAAGCTGCTGCGGGAAATAAACTGATCAGCAGAACCGCAGTTAAGGCAGCGGTAAAGTAACTCGCCTTGTTAGTCACAAAATCCTCCGATTGTAGATTGTGCATGACGCTTCAGCCTAAGGGACTTAAGAATGCGCCTTCTTTGTCAGTAAATCCAGCGGTTACATATAAATACTATGCCATATACCGTTTTTGTCAAGGACTTTCCAATCCCGCGCACAAAATAGTGCCGCTACTCAACAGTAACGGCACTATCGTACAAAATCTTTGACAGTTTTTTACAGGCTCTAGGGCTCGTCGCACGGCGGCGGACCATAGTGATACAGATAGACAAGGAGATATACCATATCCGAGATATTGACGGCCTCGTTACAGTTTACGTCCCCGATTTTCCACTCCGGCCGGGGTTCCGGCCCGCCATAAAACAGATAGTTGGTCAGGTACACGACGTCGGCGATGTTCACCTTGCAGTTGAAGTTGCAGTCACCCCGGGAATTCCATACGTTGAGTTCCAGCGAAACCTTCTGCGGGCTGTTGGACGCCGACGGAGCATAGACTAAAAACGAGTCCGTGTACGACCCGCAGCCAAAACCGCCGATATCAAAGCCGAGGATCGTCTCACCGGGAACATCGCCACTGAGAACGCTGGCGGACATCCACGGGACGTCCTCGACAAGCTCCCATTCCATGCACCCGCCGAAGCGGTTGAGTATCGGAAACAGTATCGGCACCGGAGCCGGCGAACCGGCCTTGAGATTGAACACCAGTTCGGTGGTTTCCAGATGTATCCGCGGCGGGATGGTACCGTCCCGGACAATCGTTTTGGCAATCACCGTCTGTGGCGAGTTGATGGCGTTGATGGCCGACACCAGGATGGTGTCATAGTAGGTCCCGGCCTCTACCAGAGGGTCGAAGGCCCGTATGGTGAACACCCGCGGGGCCGTGGCGCTCGGCGGAATCGCCTCGAACAGCTCCGAGTCGAACAACAGGTTGACCTGGACCGGATCATCTCCTCCGGAGTTATACACGTAGATTTGCTCCCAGGGGTTCCCCACACCCGCACCCTGGTCACACCGGTAAACATCAAAATCGATGCTGTCAACATCCACATACAGGACCGCCGCTTCCTCCACGTAGTGAAAAAGAAACACGACCGGGAAGGGTGAGTTGACGGCCTCGTTGGAGTATACCCACAGGGTGTCATAATAGTCGGTCCCGGTAACGCCGCCGATGGTCTTGAAATCCACCATCACCGTCTGTGGGGCCGACCCGCTCGATGGCGTATAGCTGGCCAACCGTGAAGAGTTGTCGGTCAACCAGAAATTCATCAGTCCGATACCGCCGTTGCGGATCAGAATCTCCCGGCCGGGCGTAGTCTGGCCGCCCTCCTCGACTATGATATAATTAAATGCCGAATCGACCTCGATTACCGGCAGGTTGGACCCCATGGTCAGCCGCACCGGGACCTTCACCGGATCGTTGATGGCCAACGGGTCGCTGACGACAATGGAATCGAAGTAGTCGCCGTAAGCCAGACCCGCGATATCCACACTCACCGTAACATCGGCCGAATCGACACCCGACAACGGGTCCAGGCTCAGCCAGCTCTCGGTGTTGGTTACTGTCCAGTTGAGGATCGAGGCCCCGACGTTCTTGATAGTCAGTGTCTTCGGCTCCGGATTGTCCTCATCGACCACCGCAAAGAACTGAAACGATGTCGGATTGACCGATATCTCCGGAGGCGGCGGAATAATCTCCAACTTTACCACCACCCTCTGCGGCGAATTCTCAGCCGCGGGCGAGTTGATCGTGACATCCGTGTAGTAAGTACCGACCGCCAGTCCGGCGATGTTTACATAAACGTTGATCGTTTCCGGCGTGGTGCCACCGGTCGGGTTGACCTGCAACCACGTCACGCCCTCGCTCGCCGTGAAACTGAGGGGATCATTGTCGCTGTTCACGTCAAAACTCTGATAAACCGGATTGGGACCGCCATCTATCGCCAGGTAATGAAGCGAATCAGTCGAGAGAACCAGGTTTGACGGCGGCACGTAGTCGGGATCACGAATGAAAAAGCAGTACGGGCCGCCCCACCCGGGATAGATATCGCCGGTGCCCGGGTTGACGGGGTCGACCGTGTCGCCCGACCAGACCCAATCGTTGGCCGGCGGGTAGAAACACGAATCCAGACACAACGTCTTTCCGTGCTGAGCGTCGTTGACGATGGTGCTGATGGTGTACACGACGTCGTCAAAGCCGTCGACGACACCGGTCCCGTATTTCTTGGTGCCGGAGAACCCAATCGTGTCAGCCCCGCTGCCGGTAACGCCGTAAGGATTGAAATCCAGGCTGTTGTCAAAGATAATCGTGCTCCAGCCCGGGTAATACTCGACGACGACCGGCGGCATCTGGCTGAAATCGCGATAAGGTACCCACGTTATCGGGTCCCAGACGGCCCCGTCGGGCGAGTAGACCTCAAAGCCGTTGGAACAGCCCCGGATATTTGCCCCCGTATTGTTGGTCCAGCGGAGGTAGAACGTTATCGGAACATCGGTTGATACAGTATCCGTGTTAAGTAACCCGTCGACATGGTCCAACGAAAACGAACCCTGCCCGCTGGCCGACCCTGACCACAGAAACAGGACCGAGGCCAACACTACTGCGAACCTAATTCTCATCATCATGCCTCCGTGCACAGCAATTTATAATTAGCGTTCTCTGTTTTGCTATCCCGCTTCTCGACCGCGGCATACCCGGTCACCAGGCCCATCACACACCTGTAGGCCTGCAACCGCCAAACCGCACGGACACAGGAGTAAGCAGAAGACTGACTACGTGCAACATAAGTGACAGTTAACATCTGAAGAAAAGGATTACCTGTCCGTTCTCCTAATCCAATATACTCTGCCGCCCTGTTGACTGTCAAGCTTTTTGCCCCGATACGCGAGCATCGCGGTCAACATTGGCGTCCGGCCGACACACCGTTAACCGCTTGACAGTTCATGTCACAACCATCGCGCACTGCGGACGGCCGTACCGGGCCAACGAGTGCCAAAGCCGGCTACGGCGCAGTTACTTGGATTTGGGCGTTGATTTGGAGCGCTTTTTTGACTTGGCGGCCTTGCTGGAGGTCTTTTTGGCGCGGGGCTTTTTCTTCTTCGCCTTCTCCATCTCCTCGGCGAAGATTTTCTCCAGCGTGTACGATGAGGGGGTGAAATTAAGCAGGCAAAGCTCAAACAATTCGTCTACCCGCTCGATAAACGTGAACTTGATTTTACGCAGAATCTCTTTGGGTAATTCCTTGATGTCCTTTTCGTTCTCCTTGGGAATGGCCACGTTGTAAATACCTGCCCGGTAGGCGGCGGACACCTTCTCCTTGATGCCGCCGACTGACAAGACCCGACCGCGCAGGGTCACCTCGCCCGTCACGGCGATATCGTTGCGGATAGGTCGTTCAGACATTACCGAAGCCACCACCAGGCAGACGGTAACACCGGCCGACGGGCCGTCCTTGGGTATGGCGCCGGAAGGGAAGTGAATGTGGATATCAAAGTCATTAAAATCGTTGAAGTCGATACCGAGGACATCGGCTTTCGACCGCACGTAGGAGTGCGCGGCCTGGATGGACTCCCGCATGACTTCGCCCAGGGAACCGGTCGTGATTATCTGCCCTTCCCCCTTCATCTTGAGGCCCTCGATGAACATCAAATCCCCGCCCGCGCCCGTCCAGGCCAAACCCGCGGCGGTGCCTATCTCGGGAGCCGTCTCGGCCTTCTCCGGAATAAATATGGCCGGTCCGAGATACGACTCGATGTTCTTCTCCGTTATCTGAAAGCGTGTCTTTCCCTTTTCCAGCTTTTCCAGGGCCACTTTGCGGCAGATCTTCTCAATCTGCTGGGAGAAAGCCAAAAGCCCGGATTCCTGCGTGTAATGGCTGATTATCCGGCTGAGAATCTTGTCCGAGAACCTCAACTCCGATTTGGCAATGCCGTGCTTCTTCAGAAGGTTGGGTACCAGGTACCTTTTGGAGATGACGATCTTTTCCCGCTCGATATACCCGGGGAACTCCAGAATCTCCAGGCGGGGAATGAACTGCTCGGGTATCTCCTCCAGCGACCGCACCGAGCAAACAAAAAAGACCTTGCTCAAATCGAAGGTTATCCCCAGGTAACTGTCCAGGAATCTGGAATTTTTGCGAGTGTCGATTACTTCGAGAAGAGCCATATTTACCGAGGAGTCGTTGTCGATATTGAAGTAGTCTATATCTTCAATAAGAATTACGGGATCGCAGGTGCCGGCATCCCGGAGAGTGCGGATGATCTTGCCCGGCATGGCTCCTAGAAATGTCCGTGACGGTCCTTTTATGGCCGATACCTCGGCGATCCCGCCCACCGATATACGGATGAAGTCCTTTCCCAGAGCCTTGGCAATAGCCTTTGCCAGGGCGGCCTTACCCGTTCCCGAAGCTCCCACCAGGCACAGCGTCGGACCTTCGTTCACCCCCCCCATCAGCTTCCGGACCGACAGGCGTTGCAGGATTTGCTCTTTGATACTGGTCGGACCGTAATATTCCGCCGAGAGAATGCGCTCCACCTCGTGGATCTCATAATCCTCCGGGCTCGTCCTCTCCCAGGGCAGGGCCAGAAGCCAGTCAAGGTAGTTTTTTGTAACACCGAATTCGGCTGATGCCGTCGGCAATTGTGACACCCGGTCGGCCTCGATCAGCGCCCGGGAAACAACCTCCGGCGGCAGGTGAGTTGACTGCTTGATAATTTTGCGTATGCGAGCCGCCTCTTTTTCCTCCGAGAAGTCCTCGCCCAACTGCTTCCTGATCTCGTGCAACTGCTGCCTAAGGAACAATTTGCGCTGCTCGTCCTCGGTGGCCTTTTTCGCGCTCTCGTTGATATTGTGAATGGTCGCGGCTTTGTCCAGTTCCATGTTCAGATGAAATAACAGCTTCTCCAATCGCTGCATTAGACCCGTCGTCTCCAGAAGTTCCTGTTTTGATTCCAGCGGGAGATGGAATATTGACGCCGCCCGATCCGCCAGCGTCGAAGGATCATCCTGGCTCATCTTCAGAATAGGCAGTTGCTCCGGCGAGTAAGTCGGATCCAGATGAGTAATTTCCTCGACAATCTCGATTACCTCATCTATCTTGGCCTTCACGCCCGTATCGACGGCCTTGGGCGTTTGGAGATAACTGACAGTTGCCGTGAAAAATGGCTCAGTGACTGACATCTCGTTTATGCTCACGCGCCGAATCCCCTCGATTGTCACCAGCAGGGATTCTCCCGGTCCCGCCTTGCTGTCGCGCACCACCGCCAGCACGCCGACCTGATGGATCGGCGGAGTGCTGTTGGCGGCCGTCTGCATCGGCGAATACGAGGCCACGAATTCCCGCTTCGCATCAAGACTGTGGCGGATGAGATTCAGACTCTCCGAGCGGCCGACATGAATCGTGAGCATGGTTCCCGGAAACAATACTCCCGTGCGCAACGGGAGTACCGGAAACTCGTCGACCTTGTCGGAGGCCAGTATGGGGACCCGGGTTTTGCTCTTTATTATCATTGTCTTACCAGTATATCGGCCGTTACGACCGACCCTGAAGAAGAAGCTACTCCATTTAGCAGTATATTGTCAATTCTAAAGTTGCAGCCTTTTCCACACGGTCGGGCCAGCCGTTGTACCCCGCCGAAAGGCCTTCGCCGGACACCTCTTATACAAGTAAAACAATCCGAACGGGCAAGGCGGTTCCCCGTCTGATTTGCGGGCTTGACCGCCTCACTCGTCCCGGGCAACAGTCCCCCCGACCGGGCCGTCAGTTGACCGCCGTGTCCGTGCCGGCAACCATGGAACGCACCTCGTAGTCGGGATGCCTTTTCAGGTTATCAAGATTAACCTGGATCCGGCAGGGATCGACATTCAGCCGATAGTATCCCAGGCGGTTGTTTTCCACCATCGGCCACGCGAAATTCAGCCCCGCGTTTACCTCGTTTTTCATCCGGTAAAGATAGCGCGCCTGGTTAAAACCGGCTTCAATATCTTCTTTGTAGATCCAGCCGGCATCACGGTTCAGTCGCGACCAGGCCAGCTTGACAAAATACTTGAACGACTTACCTGTCAGGCGTACCGGAAAACCGTTGATCCTGACCAGGAAACGTTCCCCTTCCAGACTGCCGTCGATCTCGACAGCTTCCGGGACAAGACCACCGACCGGCGGCATCATGGCCGAGCGCGGGGGCGGGGCAACAGATTGCAGCGGCATATAAACCTCCTCTTTAAGTTTGGCGACTTTATCACTCAACAACTTCAACTTATGCTCCCCCCTTATAATTTCAGTCAGCTCCTCGGCCGACAACTGAGTCAGCCCGGCCAAGTCATCAATGCCGGCCCTCTGCAGATCCAGAAAATCGGACCGGTTCAAGATCGCGCCGATACACTCGTGGAGTTGCCGCAACGAAACCGGCAAACCCACCCGCAGGCTGAACGCCCGGTCTCTCAAAGCCTTCCCCACCGTCGCTTCGCTGTCCCCCGCTTCCAGAATCGCCGCCAGCGCGGACACCAGGTGCCCGGCCGTGTCCCCCAGACTCATGATCTGGCCGAGATGCATCTGGTACTGTTCTTCCAACTTCTGCACCGGCGTCAGCCGGCACCAGTCATGCAGCAGAAGCAGCGCCTTCAAAGAGGCCGCCGTACGGTACGGCAGGGCCTGCCGACCGCCGCACTCTCCTGTCAAAAAGCTCGCCTGCCCCGCCAGAGCATCGCTCGACGAATAAAGGGTCTTAAGCGGCAGGTTGTGCCTGTGCTCGAAGTGCGTCAGAATCCCGGGCGGCAGAACCCATCCGGGTGAGCTCAGAGCCAGTGCCGTCCAGCCGAATTCCGTATCCGGGCGGCCCGACTCCAGCTTCGACAGAAAATGAACCGCTTCCTCTACCGACAGACCGGTCCCGGCTACGGCCGCGCCCAGCGCTGTGGGAGTACCCGTCCGGCCGGCGCCAGCGACCGATACAAGGCCATTATCCGCCAGGCAGGACAGGGCTTCATGCAGGGCCGACGCCTCCAGCTTTCCCCCGGATGCGGCATACAGACTGTGGCGAAAAATGTCGGTGATATCCGCCCGGCCGCCGGTGCTGACGAGCATATTCAACAGCCAGTCGACAAGCGCCATACTCGAAAAGACCGACCGGACAGGTTCGGCCGTTTCCGGGGCGATGTAGTTATCCCAGAGAATCTCGCGGTCAAAGGCGTTGTCGGCTAAAACGATGGCTCGCCCGGGCTGTCGCGCTTCGCCGGGTACCAGGCGACCGGCGCGACCCGTCATATTGTCAAACTCGGAACGCGTGACCGGGACCAGGGACGGCCGCCGGTTATAGGCGCCCGCCGAATACTTGACTGTCTCGAGATATACCGTATCGGCCGCCAGGTTGACACCCATAGCCAAAGTAGTAGTTGAAAAAACGACCTTAACTTCTTTATCGATAAATGCTTGCTCGACAACTCCGCGCTGATCTGATGACAGGTCGGAATTGTGAAAGGCCACGGCGCGACTCATTGCCTGTCTCAGTGAACGAATCAAAAACGACGGTTCCTCTTCCTCCAGCTT
>CBFCYQ010000009.1:0-25504 GCA_965602205.1 uncultured bacterium
GTTGTCGGTGCACTCGGTCCAGAGGAATCGGATGGGGATAAAAGAGATTTCATACTGAGGGTCACTCGATATCTTGAAATCGAGCGTGAACAGTGTTGCCGGGAGAAAATCGGGGGTGTTGCAGTTTGGATGATTATTGGCGCCGTTGTTGGTCTCGGCAATCCCGACTACGCGCAGGACGCCTGACGGGCATTTATCATGGCAGCCGCCGTCCGGGCCGTAGCGGTAAGTGAAGTACTCCCACTTACAGCCATCCTCGCCATAAAAGGCGGGACCTTCGACGGCCTGCTGAAAGGCGATGGCGGCCGCGTCGTAACCGAAAAGGAAATCAAAGCCCCCGATTTCATATGCCGACCGGATAAGATTAACATCCACGCTGGTAATAGTGCGTGGAGTAGCCCGTCCAGTCAGCCCGATGAGTACCTGGATCGGCTGGAACGGAACTCCCCTGGCGCGGAAAGTGCAGAAGGCGGTATCCAAACCGTCGGTGGCACCGACCGTAACTGTATATAATTGCCCGGCCTGCTGGTTGTGAAATCCGATATGCATCGTGGCCGTCTGTGTGCCGGGCTTCGGCGTGAGCGAAATCAGCTCGTTCGGGGGTGAGACTTCGGACAGAAAATACTCGACGAAGTGGCAGGCATTGGAGTCGACGGCCATTATGTCAAAAGTAGTATCGCCGGGGGCGGTGACTGTAAACTCTTTACCACAGGGGTTGTCATCGGCCAGGGTGAAGTCGGGCACGAAGTTATCCGCTATGCTAAGCTTAAAGCGGCAGTTTTCTTCGCCGGAAGTGCTGTTGGGACCGTACCGCGCGGCTATCTCCACGTCAAGCGTCTGCCCGCTGTAGTCTCTGAAACGGTAGAAATGCCATTCACCTGTTGCCGGATGTATTGTCCCGGGACCCGAAACAAGCTCGTACCGGATGCCCAGTGTATCGCCGTATTCGGGATCAACGGCTTTTACCGTGTATTCCACACGGTCACAGTCAGCCGCGGCGATGCTGTCCGGACAGTCGACAAAGGTCGGTGCCAGCACCGTCGTGCGGGTGTCAAACAAGACATCCATATAGGAGACATAGGAGCGATTCTCCGCCCTCAGGCGGACTATAAATCGCTGGTTAATATCTGCGGCGGCGGCCTCGAAGGTCAGCAGCCCGTTATCACCCAGCGTTATCTGCCCGGTCGGTTGCGGCTCGATGCTCTCGATGGCCAGTGTGATGCCGCAATTGTACGGGTCGGGCACGGATATCTGGACCGACTTCGCCCCCGGCGCATCTACCAGGAAAGCACCCGCGTTGGGGTCACCGTCGACTATAATCCTGGGCGGCCGATTGCCCCCGAGGTAGACCCGGAAGCGGCAGTTCTCGTCGCCGGAGGTCATGATGTCGCTGTTGCCGATAGAAGCGGCAATCTCGACATTGATTGCCTTTATGCGGACTCCGGGGCCGACATTCTCCGGGGGCGGCAGAACCCAGACGCCGGTTCTGCGGTCGACCTCACCCCGTCCCGAAACAAGGTGGTAACGAATGCTTTTGGCGTGGTCGCTACGGGGATGGACGGCCTTGACCGGCACGAAGACCGAATCGTAAATACAGGCTCTCACCCGGTCGGGACAGTCGGTAAATATGGGCGGGTCCTTTTCGCGATCGGCTGATGTTACCGGGGTGGCCCAGGCGCACAATATAAGCGCGCCGGCTAAAAGATATATGGCGGTTTTATACATATTGCCCTCGTGGAGTATCTGTTGGTATTACACAATATACCCACAATCGTGGAATTGTCAATCGGATTTGCCGACGTCGCCGGTGCTGTGGGCAGGATGGATAAACAGCGCTTGCGCTAAAAAAAACTTCACAAAGGACTAAAATCTTTTAGATTAAGGCCTTATACAACTCGGCTCAACGATGACAGGCGAGGGCTATGGCTAAGAAAAAAGAGAAAAAAGTCAGACCGCAGATTCTGAAAGGCTTCCGCGATTACCCGCCGCCGGAGCAGATCGCCCGCGAGGAAATGATCGGCAAAGTCCGCGAAGTCTTCGAACTAATGGGCTTTTTGCCTCTCCAGACGGCTTCGCTCGAATTCGCCGAGACCCTGCTGGGTCCCCACTATAACGAAGACACCCTCAAGGAACTGTTCGGCTTTCGGGGGCCGGACGATGTCGACATGGCCCTGCGGTACGAGTTCACTGTCTCGCTGGCCCGTTACGTGGCGTCCTCGCCGAACCTGGCTCTGCCGTTTCGCCGTTACCAGTACGGCAATATCTGGCGCGTCGACAAACCGGGACCGGGGCGATTCCGGGAGTTCATGCAGTTCGATATCGATATCGTCGGGGCCAAGAATATGCTGGCCGATGCCGAGATTATCGCCGCCATGGTCAGGACGTTCGACCACCTCGGAGTGCGGAACTTCAAAGTCGGCTACTCGGACCGCAAGATTCTCAACGGCCTGGTCGAGTGGGCGGGCATACCCGAGAGCGCCGGGCAGGATGTTATGCGGGTGATCGACAAACTGCACAAGCAGGGAAGAGAGGCGGTGGTTCTCGAGCTGGGGCCGGGGCGTATCGACAGCTCCGGCGACACTATCAAAGGCCTTGGGCTCGAGAAAAAACAGATTGCCCGTATCGAAGAGTTTCTCGATATCGCCGCCTCGAAAGCGGGCGACCCCCTTGAAAAGGCGACTGAACTCCTGGGCGGCATCAAAAAAGCGGAAGAGGGTATAGGCGAACTGAGAGAGATCCAGGAGTGCCTGTCAGCCATGGATATCGATTCGCGCAAGGCGGCGGTGGACCTCACGATAGTGCGCGGTCTCGGCTACTACACCGGCCCGGTTTACGAGACCAACCTTCTCGATCTGCCCGAGTACGGTTCGGTTTTCTCCGGGGGACGCTATGATAACCTCGTCGACCGTTTTCTGGGTCGCCCGATTCCCGCCACCGGTTCATCGATAGGCATCGACCGTCTGCTGGCCGCGCTCATCGAACTGAAAGCGCTGACCCTCAGGGAGTCCATCTCCGAGGTGCTGGTCACCGTCATGGACCGCGAGAACCTGGCGGAGTATCTCAAGATAGTCGAATCGTTGCGCCGGGCGGGCATCCGCTCGGAGATATACGCCGGTGACACGAAGAACCTGACCCGGCAGATCAAGTACGGCGACAAGGCGGGTATACCGTTTGCGATCATTGCCGGTTCGAACGAGTTCGAGAGCGGCACGGTCACTGTCAAGAATCTCGCCGCCGGTCGCGAGAAGGCGCAGGAAACCGCCGACCGCGACGAGTGGCTCAAGGCCGAGCAGATCCAGGAGACCATCCCCGTCGGCGAGCTCATCGAGTATCTCAAGAGGCACCTGCGGCGGTAGGGGGCTGAGCCCCGATCCCCCCTGTTAAACCTTGACAGAGAAAAGCACCCGGCCTATATATGGACGGCAAATTTGGCAGGGCGGCTACTTGACGATGGGACCCGCTCCGCCGGGTTGACGACAATTTCAAAACGAGACTGAACAGCACATGTCCGACAAACGGGTCTACGCCGGTATTGATATCGGCGGCACCAATGTTAAGTACGGTCTTGTCGATCACGACGGCAAGACGCTCTACAAGGAACAACGGCCCACCCTTGCCGAAAAGGGTGCGACGCCGCTGATGCACCTTATCACCAACATTGCCGAGCGCCTGCTTTACGATGCCGCCGAAGAAGAGTACGACGTCAAATGGCTGGGAGTGGGCACGCCGGGGGCAGTTGATTTCCGAACCGGAAAAGTCATCGGGCCGTGCCCGAATATCGAGGGCTGGCTGGGTATGGAGATCGGCGAAATTCTGCGCGAGCGCCTCAACATGCCCGTGTGGGTGGACAACGACGTCAACGCTATGGCCCTGGCCGAGTCGCGTTTCGGCGCCGCCAGCGGAGCCAAAGCGGCCGTCTGCCTGACGGTGGGTACGGGCGTGGGGGGAGGCATAATCCTCGATAGCCGTATCTATCGGGGGGCGGACTACTCCGCCGGTGAACTGGGTCATATCCCCATCAACTTTGACGGTCCTCAATGCCGCTGCGGCAGCCGGGGTTGTCTCGAAGCCTACTGCGCATCGTATGCGATAATAGGGCGCGCCAAGAAATTGATGGGCAATGAGTTGACGCCCGCATTTGAAGCGATACTTGACAACGACACGGGACATTTGACGATAAAGAAGATCTTCAGCGCCGAAAAAAAGGGAGACGCGGTGGCGCGGCAGGTCCTCGATGAGACCGCCCGGTACCTGGGCATCGGGCTGGCCGGTATCGTGAATCTTTTGAATCCTGACGTCGTAGTTATTGGAGGAGGCATCATCGAGGGAGGAGGCGGCCTGCTCGAGGCTGTCGCCGCCGAAATAAAGGAACGGGCCTTTGACTCGGCGGTAGAAAACTTGAGCGTTGTGAAAGCGGCCCTGGGAAACGACGCCGGGTTTATCGGCGCCGGTCTCCTGGGGGAGGAAAAACACTGACAAGAGGACCTGTTTCCATGGAATCAAAGAAAGTCTCCCGCCCCCTGACGTTTCAACTGGCCCGGTGGCACGGCTTCATTTTCTCGGCCATCTTCCTGGTGTATGGCGGCGTTAAAATTATCCTGGGGGTTCTGGACCGGAATTACACGGATTTGGGCCAGTCGCTTCTGTTCGTACTGCTGGGGCTGGTGCTCATCTCGTTTGCATACGCCTATAATGAGCTACGAAAATGGGGCTGGTACGGCCTGATCGCTATCAACGCCCTGGTGGTAGTCTTCGCAATCTATGGCTACAGTCATATTGAGAATCTCGTTCTGCTGGTCATATCCGGCGTTGTCCTGTACGCACTTTTTTCGGCTCAGACCAAACGGTACCTGTTCAAGGAGCGCTAAAATTAGTTTGACTTTGGCCGAAAACGTGATAGATTGCAGGCCTTGTCAAATCGGACATCAAAGTCGGCGCCCTAGCTCAGTTGGTAGAGCAACGGACTGAAAATCCGTGTGTCCGCAGTTCAATTCTGCGGGGCGCCACTTTTTTTTATCCCTCAGACAAAAAAAGATGATATCCCACTGCCACTCTTTGGCAGTGCGGGGTATTATACTTAAGTAGAGCGGAAATTGGGGGGATATCTGTCCGCTTTAAAGCATTCTACTGCATGAGCCCTCACGGGACTGACAGGTATCAAACATATGTGGGCTTCTAAGCCTTATGGGGGATTGGAAACAGCTTGAAGTCGAATATATATCATCGTGTTTCACAAGGGGAGGCGGTCTGGTTGGCGCCGCCGGGAGCCGGTTATCGCAATTACTGACCATATGCGCTTCAATTCTGCGGGCTTGCCAGGGCTGCCCGTCGGCTTTTCGCTTCAAGCAACAGAAATGGACCAGGCGCGGCGGTGTCTAAAGGCACGCGCCCTGCCTGACAATGAAAAGGAAAGGATTGCTGTTATGAAACGGCATGGAATAAAAGGAATAATTGGCATTTTACTGACTGCCTTGGTGGTACTCTGCGCTCAGCCTGCGGCGGCCGATCCCATGGCCGAGACTTTCAATGTCAGCTATGACGCAGCCTTCAAAGAGATCGACTACTCTCTAAAAGGCGGAGATGACGGCCAGACATACGAGGTGACCGCCGTTGGTACCGGCTGCATCGAAGTCACCGAAGCGGCTCCGGACTTGACGGGTCCCACCGACAATGATGACGTTTCGATTTCGTGCATATCCCCTAGTGGAACGGGGAGTGTCACCCTGAAGTTTTACAAAGGCCCGGTTTCCAATAACATCCTCCTGTTTACTGTGACGCTGAACTTCAAATGCGACAAAGATTGCAACATACTTGCAATGTCCGGGACCGGCCCCACCCTTTCGAGTTGGGGCATGATCATTCTCCTGATGCTCCTGCTTGCATCGGGTGTCTGGATAGCCCGGGGGAGAGCACAAAAAGCGAAGTTGGCTTAGTTGGGCGGCTTTGCTACTCGGGGACGACGGATTGAGGGGCTACAGGGATGTAGTCCCTCTTCCGTTCTTAGACATTCGGGCCCGTGCCGTCCCGCCCACCAGGCAAACGGCCGGTTATTCAGAATCCAGAAGATATGCGGGCAACGGTGAGAGCGCCGCTATGTCTTCTCTCTGAGCGCTCTTTCACCGAAGGGAGAGAAACGAAACAGTTCCGGCAGGACCCTCGGATAAAACAGAATCCACAGCACCAATGGCAACGCGTCATTCACCAGGTAGATCGGGACCAGGTACGTGTAGCAGGTTTTCGACAGGGCGTATTCTGCCACCAGGTGGTATACGGCCGCCGCCATTGCCAGATGGACCAGCACGAGTATCGCCAGGCCGCCGGCCAGAACGATCAGCGATCGCTTCCAGTTCGTAATCAGCCCCGGTGTGGCGAGCACCAGCGCAATATACGGCACCAGGTTGGTATAGTGTTCGAGCACCAGGGCCAGCCACCAGCGCCTGACACCGGTCAATTGAAAGAAGACAGCGGCCACGGGCTCGATCAGGTCAGGATACTGGCGCTGCGCGGCCTTGAACCAGATGTACCCCAGGATCAGGGTAAAGACCGCAAGCTTACCCAGAAACAGCCACAGTTCTTTTTTCACGATAAACCACCAGGAACAGCCAGGCCACCCAGACGGCCGCGATCATAATTATCAGCGTCGCCTGCCAGAAATAAAGATGCATGAACTTGAACAGCCCGGGCGAATAGGCACCGGCAATCAACAAAAAGACGATCCGAAAGACGTTAAGTATGTAAATAGCGGCCAGGCCCAGGACTATCCCCAGAACCTTCTTGCGGACGGTCGTCAGATATGAGATGACCGCTGCCATATATATGACCATCTCCAAAAGGCCCGTACATTCGTCGATAATCTGCAGCGTAAAGCCGTTGTACGTGACAAGCGGGCCGTTCCAGAACACGTCGCCCGACAGCGCCGAGGCGGCGTATCCGCTGGCCGCCGTAGTGAATTCCAGAAGCGGAATCAGGCACCTGTCGAAAGTGGCTGTCAGGTATGAATAAACGAAACCCAGCACGACCAGGCTTATAAGAAACCTGACGATAAACCTGACTGCCGGGCTCAACGATCGAGTCTTACTGTTTTTCCCTGATGTCTGCTGACGTTCGGACCGGGGGGCCCTGCTGCGTTTTGTGCGTCCTATCCCCACATCTCAACCTAACACGATATGACCGCGTATGCAAGTGGTTAGTGCGGCCCGGCCGAAACTCTCCGTTATGCGGACCTGCCGATTATGATGCGGCAACGATGGTGATTCGCAATCTCCCCGGCTTGTCGATGCCACAGTTCTCAGAACAGTCCCGCGCCCGACTCCAGACGTGTCACATCGATTTGCAGCGCCTGTTCGGCGCGGTAGTGAAGCACTTTGATTGCACTGTGCTGTGTGGCTACCGGGGTCAAGCGGAACAGAATGAAAGTTACCAACGCGGCCGCTCCCGCCTGAAGTACCCGCACAGCCTGCATAACCAAAAACCGTCCCTCGCAATCGATGTCGCGCCGTACCCGTTGGACTGGAAAGACCGGGAGAGGTTTTGCCTGTTCGCCGGCTACGTGCTGGGCGCAGCCGACCGGATGGGAATCTCCATTCGCTGGGGAGGAGACTGGAACAAAAACATGCTGGTCGGCGACAACCGTTTCGACGACCTGCCGCATTTTGAACTGGACGCGCCCTAACCTGGCTGAAATCCGCCCGGGGCGGCATCGTCGGTCTGAGGCGCCCCGAACACAGCGGTCAACTCACCCCTTGAACCAAAGACTCTATTCCGTCTCCCGCCAAAGTTTTTGTTGTTCTGCAAGCCCATGCCACTTATTAAAATAGGTTAAAGATGAAGATGGATTTGGAACAGTTCGACAGGCGTGTTATCGTCACGGGTGGAGCCGGTTTTATCGGCAGTAATCTCCTTATGCACCTGGTGCCGAAGTACCCCGACTACCTGCTGGTGAATATCGATTGCCTCACCTATGCCGCCAACCTGTCTAACCTGAAACCAATCGAGAACAGCCCGAATTACGTTTTCGAGCGCGTCAACATCTGTGACCGACCGAAACTGAAGGAGTGCTTTGACAAATATTCCGTTGACGCTGTCATACACCTGGCGGCCGAGTCCCATGTTGACCGCTCCATTCTCGGCCCGGCCGACTTCATCAACACCAATATCATCGGCACCTTCAACCTGCTCGAACTGGCGCGCGCCCGGATGGAGCAAAACACGGGCTTCAGGTTTCACCACGTCTCCACCGATGAGGTTTTCGGCTCTCTGGGCGAGACGGGTCTTTTCAGTGAGGAGACGCCGTACCGTCCCAACTCGCCGTACTCGGCTTCCAAGGCCGCCGGCGATCACCTCGTCCGTTCGTATTATAAGACCTACGGGCTGAACACGGTCACGACCAACTGCTCCAATAATTATGGGCCGTACCAGTTTCCGGAGAAGCTTATTCCCCTGATGATCCGCAACGCCCGCGAAGGTCTGCCTCTGCCGGTTTACGGCGACGGCAAAAACGTCCGCGACTGGCTGTATGTCGAGGATCACTGCCGTGCTCTTGACCTCGTGTTTCACGAAGGTGTCACCGGAAGGACCTACAATATCGGCGGCGGCAATGAAATTGAAA
Source organism: uncultured bacterium (assembly GCA_965602205.1). Taxonomy (GTDB): domain Bacteria; phylum Zixibacteria; class MSB-5A5; order GN15; family FEB-12; genus DAOUUR01. The sequence goes on from CBFCYQ010000009.1 coordinate 8,609, forward strand.
ATATCATTCTGGTGCGAAGAATTTGCCGGATTATGGATGAACGACTGGGCGGCGGCAAGCGTGTGGACCTGATCGAATTCGTGAAAGACCGTCCCGGTCACGATCGCCGCTACGCCATCGACGCCTCGCTGATCGAACGGGAACTGGGCTGGACGCCACAACACGGGTTCGATGCGGGGCTGCAGGCGACGGTGGCATGGTATCTGAACAACGAGGAGTGGCTCAACAACTGTATCAGCGGCAAATACCTGAAGTATTACGAGGAAATGTACTCCAACCGTTAACGGGAAAGTTATATGGCCGGAAAAACAATCAAGGGAATCGTCCTGGCCGGAGGCAGCGGCACCCGCCTGTACCCGATCACGCAGGTGGCCTGCAAGCAGCTTCTGCCGATCTATGACAAACCCCTGATATACTATCCCCTGTCGACGCTCATGCTGGCGGGTGTTACGGATATCCTCGTGATATCGACACCGTCTGATATTCCGACGATTGAGGCTTTGCTGGGCGATGGCTCGCGGTTGGGGCTCACAATCTCGTATCGCACGCAGAAAAAACCCGAAGGGATTGCCCAGGCCTTCATAATCGGCGCCGATTTTATTGGTGACGATAACGTCATGCTCATCCTCGGGGATAACATCTTCCACGGCGCCGACGATTTTCTGCGCCAGGCCGGCGAATTCAGGCAGGGAGCCCTGGTCTTTGGCTACTATGTGAAGGACCCCCAGCGTTACGGAGTGGTCGAGTTTGAAGATGGGGGACGGGTTCTGTCGATTGTAGAAAAACCCGCCCGGCCGAAGTCCAATTACGCCGTTACCGGTTTGTACCTCTACGACTCGCGGGTGATTGATATCGCCCGGTCGTTAACGCCGTCGAAGCGGGGCGAGTTGGAAATAACGGATGTGAATAACGCTTACCTCGCGCAAGGGGAGCTTCGCCTGGTGAAGCTGGAGAGGGGGATTGCCTGGCTTGACACCGGCACCTGCGAAAGCATGCTGGATGCGGGTAATTTTATCGCCACCATCGAGAAGAGACAGGGGCAGAAGATCGCCTGCATCGAGGAGATTGCCTACCGCGCGGGTTACATTGACCGCCGGGGGATGCAGGCAATTCTCGACGGTATGGGTGACAACGACTACAGGAGCTACCTGGCGGAGGTAGTCAGAGAAGTCGATGGCGACTCTTAGGCTTTTGATAACCGGCTGCCGCGGGCAGTTGGGTCGTGATCTGCACGATTTACTGAGGAAGGTTTTTGACGTGACGGGTGTCGATCTTGACGATTTCGATATCAGGGATGCCGAAGCGGTGGCAGCCTGTGTGGACGATGTTCGCCCGGATGTGATACTGCACGCGGCGGCGTATACGGATGTTGACGGCAGCGAGTCCCACCGTCAGCAGGCCGAAAGCATAAACGTGACAGGAACGGAAAATGTCGCCCGTGCCGCTCGTAAGACAGGTGCCAGGGTCATTTACTATTCCACCGATTATGTATTCGACGGTCTCAAAGAGTCGGCCTACGTGGAGTCCGACGCACCCAACCCGTTGAATGTCTACGGGGGCTCCAAGTTGGAGGGGGAGAAGAAAATCGCCCGTCTGCTGGATGATTTCGCCATAATGCGCATCGGCTGGCTCTACGGTCTGGCGGGCAAGAACTTCGTCAAGACTATGATAGGGCTCGGCCAGGACCAGATGCGCCGGAAATCCGGCAACGGGAATATAGCGCCGTTGCGGGTAGTCGATGACCAGGTGGGTAATCCGACCTGGACGGTGGACGTCGCGGCGCAGACACGGGTTATCGTCGAAGGCAAACTAACCGGCCTGTATCACGCTACGGCGGAAGGGGAGACTTCGTGGTACCGCTTTGCCCGGGACATCTTCGAGGCGTTGCATTGGCCGGTCGCGGTCGAGGCGTGCACCGGCAAGGACCTGGCCCGCCCCGCGCCGCGGCCGGGGCGTTCGTCACTGGAAAACGAACGGCTCAAACAGGCCGGGGCTAATGTCATGCGCGACTACAAGGCGGCGTTGAAACAATTTCTCGACCAAAACCGGGAGGAGTTAACCCGTGGCGTGTGATATTGACGGCGTGATCATTCGGGAACTGAAAGTGCACAGCGACCGCCGAGGCTGGCTGGTGGAGTTGTTCCGGCGGGATGAACTGCCGGAGGAGTACCATCCCGCCATGGGGTATGTCTCGATGACGGCACCGGGAGCGTCCCGGGGGCCCCACGAGCACCGCGACCAGGCGGATTGTTTCGGCTTTGTCGGGCCGTCGATGTTTCGGCTATACTTATGGGATAACCGTTCGCATTCCGTAACTCGTGGTGTGAAGTTTACCATGGAGGTTGGTGACAAAAAACCGACAATGATAATAGTCCCCAGGGGTGTGGCGCACGCCTATACCAACATCGGGAAGATACCGGGTCTGGTGTATAACGCACCGAATCGACTGTATGCGGGTCAGGGACGATCCGAAGCGGTCGATGAGATAAGACATGAAGATGACCCCCAATCCGGCTTTAAGCTGGAAGAGTGATTTCGTCTCGCACCGGCGTGAAGAAGCGCTCGAGAATCGCAAGGAAAGGGATGTGACAGATGCTGACAGGGAAGGCAGTTCTTGTAACAGGTGGGACGGGATCGTTTGGCAGGAAGTTCGTTGAAATCGTTCTTAAGAAATATCCCCAGGTAAGGCGCCTGGTGGTATACTCCCGCGACGAACTCAAGCAGTTCGAGATGAGTCAGGTTTACCCTCTCAAGAAATATCCCCAGATGCGCTTTTTCGTCGGCGACGTGCGGGATAAGGAAAGGCTCTACCGGGCCATGGAGGACATTGATATCGTGGTTCATTCGGCCGCGCTCAAACAGGTTCCGGCGTGTGAGTATAATCCCTTTGAAGCTATCAAGACGAATGTCCTGGGGGCCCAGAACGTGATCGAAAACGCCATCGATCGCGGTGTAAAGAAGGTCGTGGCGCTGTCCACCGACAAAGCCGCCGCGCCGATAAATCTATACGGGGCCACCAAGCTGTGCTCGGATAAACTGTTCATCACCGCCAATAATTTCAAGGGCAAGCGCGATATCAAGTTCTCGGTGGTGCGCTACGGCAATGTCATGGGCAGCCGCGGAAGTGTCATCCCTTTCTTTATGAAGAAACGGGCCGGTGGTGTTCTGCCGATTACCGATCCCGAGATGACCCGTTTCAATATCACACTCGACGAAGGAGTCGACCTGGTACTTTACGCTCTGACTCATATGTGGGGTGGTGAACTCTTCGTGCCCAAGATTCCAAGTTACCGCATCGTCGACGTTGCCAGGGCCGTCGCACCTGAGTGCCGTCATGAAATCGTCGGCATCAGGCCGGGAGAGAAAATCCACGAAGAAATGATCACCGAGACGGATGCCCTCAATACCATCGAGTTCGATGACTATTACGTCATTCTCCCGGCGACGCCCCTGTGGGACGTGGAACGATTCAAGGAGGCCTTTGGCGGCAAATCGTGCGAGAAGGGTTTCAGATACGGTAGCGGCACCAATACGCAGTGGCTGACCCCGGAGCAGATCCGTGCACTGATAAAAGAACATGTCGATAGCGAATTGGTCACTGATGGGGAGAGCGAAACGGGGGACAGGCGGAGGCTTTCGCTGATGCAGGCGGCCGAGCACAAGACGGCCGATCTTCAGGCGACCTCCGAACGGGATGAACTATAACCTGGCATGAGGCCGGTTTTCATCCGACCGGTAGCATAACAAGGGCGGGTCCAAATGGAAGTGGATACCAGAACCAATAAGCCGTTCCTGCCATATGGAAGGCAACACGTCACCGATGAGGACATCCGGGCGGTCGTGGAGGTCCTCAAATCCGATTATCTGACCCAGGGGCCGGTCGTTGCGGCCTTCGAAGAAGCGCTTGCCCGGACGGTGGGCGCTGATAATGTTGTGGCCTGCTGCAACGGTACGGCTGCCCTGCATCTGGCCATGCTGGCCCTGGGTGTCGGTGAGGGCGATGTCGTGGTCACGTCCCCCATCACCTTTATGGCCTCGGCCAACTGCGCCCGGTTTGCAGGTGCGGCGGTGCAATTCGTTGACGTCGACCCGGAGACGGCCTTGATCGACCCGGATCAGTTGGCCAGAACGCTGCAGCGTGATAAGCAGAAGAAGATCAAGGCTGTGATTCCGGTTCACTTTGCCGGGCAGCCGGCGGACTTGATTCGAGTTCACGAACTGGCGCGGGAGCACGGCGCCCGGGTCGTCGACGATGCCTGCCATGCCCTGGGAGCTTCATTTGCATACCGCGATCAGGATTATAAACTGGGTGGCAATCCCTACAGTGATATGACCGCCTTTTCTTTCCATCCGGTCAAGCACGTCGCTATGGGGGAAGGCGGCGCCGTGGCCACTGCCAATCCCGAGCTTGCCGAGCGCCTGCGCCGCTTTCGCAACCACGGCATACAGAGGGAATATCCGGTCAACTCCGATATGGCTTATGCCGTCGGTGGCACGCCCAATCCCTGGTATCACGAACTGCAGGAACTGGGTTTCAACTACCGCGTCAGTGACCTGCAGGCCGCTCTCGGCCGCAGTCAGTTGACGCGCCTGGAGGGCTCGCTTAGACGGCGGCAGGAAATCGCCGCTCTGTATAGTGAATTGATACGGGAGCGGTTCGATGAGGGTGAAGTGACGCCCCTTGACGTGCAGCCCAATGTCTCCCACGCTTATCATCTATTTGTGGTGCAAATAAATTTCGCTCATCTCGGGGTGGACCGCGCGACGGTCATGTTGCGCCTGCGCGAGGCCAACATCGGAAGCCAGGTGCACTATATTCCGGTCCACCTGCAGCCCTATTACCGGAGACACAGCGGCACCAAACCCGGGGACTGCCCGATGGCGGAACAATATTATGCCCAGGCTCTGACGATACCGATGTATCCCGGGCTGGCTGACACAGACTGCGAGCGAGTGATTGACGAACTCGCCCGTGCCTTGAGACAGGCTGGATGGAAATGACGGAGCAAATCAACAAGCTGTCAAGGTTGGGACTGGGCACCGTTCAGTTCGGGGCCGACTACGGCATTTCCAACGGGCAGGGCCAAAGCAGTTTCGTCCAGGCGCGCGAAGTTCTGGCCGAAGCCCACCGGCAGGGTCTTGCCGTTATAGACACCTCTCCGGCTTACGGTGTCAGCGAAGAGGTCGTTGGCAGGTGTCTGCCCGACGACCACGCTTTCAAAATCGTGACCAAAACCCCCGTGCTGGGTGCGGCCGCGCTCACCCGTGATGATGCCGCTGTTGTCAAGGGCAGTTTCTACAGGTCTCTGCAGAAACTCGGTCAGGAATCGCTGTACGCCCTGCTGGTGCACCATATCGGTGATCTTCTCGCCGCCAACGGTGAGTTGCTCTGGGACGTGATGAGCGACATGAAAAAGTGGGGCCTGGTTGAAAAAATCGGTGTGTCGGCCTACAGCGGCGACCAGATCGACCGCCTTTTGACGCGCTTCCCGATCGATATCGTTCAAGTGCCGTTGAATGTCTTTGATCAGCGTCTGGTCAAGAGCGGTTACCTGGCCGGGCTGAAAAAGCGCGGCGTGGAAATACACGTGCGTTCGATTTTCCTCCAGGGTTTGCTGTTGATGCCGCTCGACGACGTGCCGGCCTACTTCCGACCTGTCTATCCGAAGATGGCCGCCTACCGCAGTCGGCTCAGGGAGCACGGCCTTTCGCCGATAGCGGCTGCCGTGAACTTCGCCCGCAACGTGCCGGAACCGGACTGCTTCATAATCGGTGTGAACGATAAACGGCAATTGACTGAGAACATAGCCGCCTGGAACGCACCGGTCGAGTTTGATTACGACGACTTTGCGATCGAGGATGAAAATATGGTCAACCCCGCCCGGTGGGAGGCGTGATGAGCGAATTGAAACTCGGCATAATCGGCCTCAGCGAAGGTAACGGACACCCGTACTCGTGGTCGGCTATTTTTAATGGGTATGACCCCGAAGCGATGGAAAACTGCCCTTTCCCGGTGATTCCCGAGTACCTGTCTCGGCAGAAGTTTCCCGATGATGCTATCAGCGGTGCGGCTGTAACGCACATATGGACGCAGGACAGGGAAATATCCCGGAGTATTGCCGCGGCCAGCCTGATCGGGAACGTGGTTGACGATTACACGGATATGATAGGCCGGGTGGACGCGATTCTGCTGGCGCGGGACGATGCCGAGAATCATTTCGAAATGGCAGCGCCCTTCCTGTCGGCCGGCATGCCCATCTACATAGACAAGCCCCTGGCGACGAGCGTGGCGGATGCTGAGAAGATATATGCCGCCCGGCGATACAACGGTCAAATCTTTACGTGCTCCGCCCTGGCTTATGCCGATGAGTTCAGGCCGTCAGCCGAATCTCTGGCCGGCCTGGGCCCGCTGAGGAAGGTCAGCGCCTCCGTCATGAAAGACTGGGAGAGGTACGGTGTTCACATTATCGAGCCTGTTCTTAAGATCGTCGGCGAACAGGGCCGCATCGAAAGAGTCGAGGCGCGCCATGGCGACGAAGTTCGGACGGTCAGCGTCCGCTGGGCAAGCGGTTTGGAAACGATCTTTTCCGCAGGGGGGAAGGATCCCGGCCCGCCGCAGATAACCCTGACGGGTGATCGCGCGCAAATGCGACTGGTCTTTTCCGATACCTATGCTGCTTTCAAAAACGCCCTGCATACTTTTGTAGGCATCGTGCGCAAACAAGAGCCGCCTGTTGATCGTGAATTCGTGATGAGGGTCGTGCGGGTTATCGAAGGAGGAAAGCGTGCAAGGTGATGCGCGAAGCATTTTGATAACGGGCGGCACCGGACTTGTCGGGTCGCAACTCGTGCGGCATTTTCTGACCAGAGAATACCTCGTGATTACGACCACCAGGAAGAACGTTACGGCAGCGGAACTGGCTGACAATCTCGACATTGATTCGGGGAAAGAGCGGTTGCATGTCGTCACTGCGGACCTTGTCGCGGATGACGCGGCCGCCCCTGTCCTGCGCTCCCTGGAAAGGGAAGGTCTGCGACCGGTGGCTCTGGTCAACAATGCACGAAACCTGGATTATCTGAGACCGGGAAACCAGCCGCTCTCGGACCGTCAGAAGTGGCTGGGAGAATTTCAACTCGACGTCGTGGCGGCTTATGAATTGTCGATGGCCCTCGTCGGTCAAGAAGGGTCAAGGCTGACCAGTATAATCAACATAGCCTCGATATACGGCATGGTGGCGCCCAACCGTGCCCTTTATGATGACTTCGAAAGGCACGCGCCCGTCCATTACGGCGTCGCCAAGGCAGCGCTTATCCATCTGACCAGGGAGATGGCGGTAAGACTGGCCGACAGGAACATCAGGGTCAATGCCGTTTCCTACGGTGGGGTTGAGGGCCGGGCTCGTGAGGAGTTCGTGAAACGATATTCATCACTGTGTCCGAGCAGACAGATGGTGGCCCCCGAGGATGTCGTCGGTAGTGTGGAGTTTCTGGCTTCGGAGGCTTCGCGCGCCGTGACCGGTCACAACCTGGTGGTTGACGGGGGATGGACGGTATGGTAAAGACAAACGTGATCGCCATCATACCGGCGCGGGGCGGCTCCAGGCGCATCCCCGGCAAGAACGTGGTGGAGTTCGCCGGTCGTCCGCTGATTACCTGGACTATCGAGGCCGCCCTGGAGACGGGGATATTTGACCGCGTGCTGGTCAGCACCGATGATGACAAAATCGCCGCCGTGGCCCCGGCGGCCGGGCTGGAAGTTCCGTTCCTGCGTGACCGTTGCGCCGATGACCATGCTACCGCGAGCCAGGCCACCATCGCCGCACTGACACAGGTCGAAAAGATACTGGATGAACAATACGAAATCGTGGTGCAACTGATGCCGACGTGTCCGCTCAGGAACGGCCGGCACATCAGTGAGGCGTACGACAATTTTGTAAGGACGGAGGTACCCTTCCAGATTAGTTGCTTCAGGTTCGGTTGGATGAATCCCTGGTGGGCGGTTAAACTCGATGAAAAGATGTCACCCGCCCCGGTGTTCCCGGAGGTTAAAGAGAAACGGTCGCAGGACCTGCCGGACCTTTACTGCCCCACCGGTGCGGTCTGGATAGCTCGCGTGGCCGCTCTGCAGAAGGCAGGTACTTTCTATGGCCCCGGTCATACTTTTTACCCGATGGACTGGAAGGTCTCGGTGGACATCGATGAGTGGGCTGATCTGGAGATGGCACGAGTTATCCATAGTATGGTGAGCGTACAATGAATGTCTGCATACGTACAGATGCCGCGACGGTTATTGGCACCGGTCACGTCATGCGCTGCCTGACCCTGGCGGCGGGTCTTAAGGACAAGGGGATGCAACCCTTCTTCGTTTGCCGGGAACACGAGGGGCACCTTTGTGAGTTGATAGCCGCGAATGGATTTCCGGTTTTGCGCCTGTCCGGGGCCGGGGCAAGCGGTGATAGAACCTCCGGGCAGCCCGTGCACGCCGGTTGGCTGGGCGTCGGGTGGGAGACCGATTGCCGTCAGACACATCAGGCCCTGACCGCACCCATTGACTGGCTAGTAGTCGACCATTATGGTCTGGACGAAAAGTGGGAAAGCGCCATGCGGCCCGCGTGCAGCCATATAATGGTCATCGATGATCTCGCCGACCGCCCCCACGACTGCGATCTGCTGCTCGACCAGAATTATTTCAAGGACAGGTCCACCCGCTATGACGGGCTTCTGCCGCCGGCCTGCCACAGCCTGCTGGGGCCTGAATATGCCCTGTTGCGGACAGAGTTTCGGCAGGCCAGGCCACAGGCGATCGTGCGCGATGGAGTTGTTCGACGAGTGCTGATTTTTATGTCCGGCGCCGACCCGACCAACGAGACCGCCAAGGTTCTCCAGGCAGTGGAGCGTATCGGAAACAGTGAGATACAGTACGACGTGGTCGTCGGCGGCTCCAATCGCCACGCAAAAGAACTGACAGAGCGGTTCGGCGATTCGGACAACATCGTTTTTCACCGTCAGGTCAACAACATGGCCCAACTGATGGTGCCGGCCGATCTCGCCATCGGCGGCGGCGGAACAACCACCTGGGAACGTTGCTTCCTGGGCCTGCCGGCCCTGACCATGATTATGGCCGACAACCAGGCCCGCATGACGCAGGACCTGGCTGAATACGGAGCCGTGCAGAACCTGGGCCGTTGCGAAGACGTAACTCCCGACCGAATAACCCGGGCCCTGGAAAAGTTGCTCGACGATCCCCCGGCGGTCAAGGCGATGAGCGAAAAAGCCGTACAGCTTACGGGTGGCGCCGACAATAGCGGCGTTGACCTGGTAATCGGTGCCATGCTCCGCAGGCTTCAGGATACGGCAAAGGCCGAAAGGTAATGCTGATGGACATACGAAGTATCGAAATAGGCGGTCGGATCGTGGGACAGGACCAGAGTCCGTTTATCGTGGCTGAGCTGTCCGGCAACCATAATCAGTCTTTGCAGACGGCTCTGGCCATGGTCGACGCCGCCGCTGAGGCCGGCGTTCACGCCGTCAAACTTCAGACCTATACCGCCGATACTATGACGCTCGACATCGATCGGGGAGAGTTTCGCATTGATGATCCGGGCAGCTTGTGGTCGGGCTATTCCCTTTACGAGCTCTATCAGAAGGCCCACACACCCTGGGAATGGCATGAGACGATTTTTGAACATTGCCGAAAGCGCGGCCTGATCGCCTTCAGCACGCCGTTCGATGCTTCAGCGGTGGAGTTTCTCGAGAAGCTGGATATACCGGCTTTCAAGATAGCCTCGTTCGAGAATATCGACCTGCCGTTAATCCGCAAGGCCGCCGGCACGGGCAAACCGATCATCATCTCGACGGGGATGGCCTCGCTGGCCGAACTCGATGAGGCGGTGCGCGAGGTCAGACAGGCCGGCAACGACAAGATTATCCTGCTCAAGTGCACCAGCAGTTACCCGGCGTTACCCGAAACCGCAAACCTGGCGACCATCCCGCATATGCGGCGGCTTTTCAACGTCCAGGTAGGTCTGTCGGACCATTCGCCCGGTATTGGTGCCGCCGTGGCCAGTGTGGCCCTGGGCGCCGCTATTATTGAAAAACACTTTGTGCTTGATCGTGCGGACGGCGGCGTGGACGCGGCTTTCTCGCTGGAACCGGGGGAGATGCGGAACCTTGTCGTGGAGACGGAACGCGCCTGGCGGGCCCTGGGCAAGGTCTCTTACGAGGCGACGACAAAGGAACGAGCATCCCTCAAACACCGCCGATCTTTGTACCTGGTAAGGGACGTGAAGGCGGGGGAAACGCTGAGCGACGAAAGCGTCCGGTCGATCAGGCCGGGCCTGGGATTGCCGCCGAAATTCTATGAGCGCGTCCTTGGCAAACGTATCAAGCGGGACGCTCCCAAAGGCACACCCTTGAGTTGGGACTTGCTGGAGTAAAACATGTCGATGACTGAAACTCGTCACGCTATGCGATTCGTTAAGTTGCGGCCCGAGCACCTTAAGATGATTATGAACTGGCGCACGAAGCCGGAAGTGAGCAGGTATATGTTCACCGATATCGAGGCCGATATCGAGAGTCAACAGCGGTGGTACGCGCGGATAACGAGTGACGACAGTTGTCGCCACTGGGTCATAGACTACCGGGGCAAGTCGATCGGTTTGCTGGCTCTGACCGACATCGACCGGGTAAAAAAGCAGGCTTCGACGGTTTTCTATATAGGTGAACCCGAGTATAGCATGGTGTCCCCGTTTGTGCTGGCCTACCTGTACAACCACGCCTTTTTCAAGATGGGCCTGGAAAAGCTGCATGCCGCCGTTATGGAAGGCAATGACAATATGATGAAATTTCACCGCCTGCACGGTTTCAGGCATGTCGAAACAAAAGAGAAGCACATCGAGAAGTATAGCAGACGCCACGACGTCGAGGTCTTTGAACTGACGATGGAGAACTGGTCGGCCTGTCAACAGCGCTACGGCAGGTACGTCGCCGAGTTTCCGGATTAGCAGGTGGTATGCGCTTCGTCAAACGACAACGGAGGTTGACTTGATGGATAACAGCGAGAAGTTGCGGCAGGTCTTTGCGGAGGCCCTCGGAATCCAAAAAGACAGGGTGCTCGACACCCTGGAGTATAACTCAATTCCGGAGTGGGACTCGGTGGCCCACATGTCACTGGTGGCCGCCCTTGACGAGACTTTCGACACTATGCTGGACACCGACGACGTGATTGATATGAGTTCTTTTGCCAGGGCAAGGGATATAATGAAAAAATATGGGGTGGACTTTTAGGATGCTGATCGGCAAGTACGCTCTGGTGACCGGCGCCAACCGAGGCATCGGCAAGGCTGTTGTCGAAACTTTTGCCCGTCATGGCGCCAATGTTATCGCCAACAGTCGGACGGTGGGGACCCTTGATGAGACCTGTGCGCGGCTGAGTTCGGAGTACAAAGTCAGTGCCCATCCGGTCTATTTTGATGTCTCGGACCCGCAACAGGTAAAGCAGGCCTTCCAGGAGATCGTAAAAATCACCCGACGTCTTGACGTGCTTGTCAACAACGCCGGTGTGCTCGACAACAACTTGCTGGGGATGATCAAGCCGGAAGTCGTCCGGGAAGTGTTCGGTGTTAATGCTTTCGGCACGATTTACGTGATGCAGTATGCGGCGCGTCTGATGATCAAGATGCAGCGAGGTTCCATTATCAATCTGAGTTCCATCGTGGGCCTTTTCGGCAATGCGGGGCAGGCGACCTACAGCGGCAGCAAAGCGGCCGTGATCGGCATCACGCGTTCCGCCGCCAAGGAACTGGCGCCCCACAATATCAGGGTAAACGCTATTGCCCCGGGATTTATCGACACCGATATGGTCAAATCCCTCACACCGGAGAAATACCAGGAGCGCGTTGACTCGATTAAAATGAATCGCATCGGGACGCCCAGCGACGTGGCCAACTGTGCTGTGTTCCTGGCCTCCGATTTGTCCGAATACGTGACCGGCCAGGTAATAGGCGTGGATGGGGGCATGTTGATATGAAATTTTTCGATGCTTTGGGGAGATTCGGCGACAATATCGCCGTGGTCGACCGGCGCGGGCAGCATGTGACCTATCGTCAACTCGCCGATGATGCCGACAAATTTGCCGACGCCGTCGGCCGCGACTCCCGACGACTGGTTTTTATCATGTGTGCCAACAACGTCGAATCTCTGGCTGGCTATCTGGGCGCTCTCAGGTCGGGCAATACGGCGCTCCTGCTTGCCGCGGATACCGACCGGGCGCTTATGGACAACCTCGTGAAGTTGTATCGGCCGGACTACATATGGTCCGGCTCCGCCACGGACAAAAAGAGTGGCTTTGTGTACGGTGACTACGGTCTGCAGAATCTAACAGTTGAGCGAAAGGCTGCCATAAATCGGAGCCTGGCGCTCCTTTTGTCAACATCGGGTTCCACCGGCAGCCCCAAGATGGTTCGTCTGACCGGCATGAACCTTGAGGCCAACGCTTCCTCCATTGCCGAGTATCTTCTGCTTAACGAAACCGAACGGCCCATCACCTGCCTGCCAATGCACTATTCCTTCGGACTGTCGGTAATCAACAGTCACCTGAAAGCGGGGGCTGCCCTGGTATTGACCAACGACGCCATCGTGACGCGTCCCTTCTGGGATTGCTTCAAGACTCACGAGGCGACGTCGTTATCAGGAGTGCCCTATACATACGAAATGCTGCGGCGGCTTAAGTTTTTTGACATGTCCCTGCCCAGCCTGAGAACCATGACCCAGGCCGGCGGTAAGCTGGCGTCGAAACTCGTTTTGGAGTTTGCCGATTTCGCACGTCGCCAGGGAGTCGACTTTTACGTCATGTACGGCCAGACCGAGGCGACCGCGCGCATATCGTACCTGCCCGTCGAAGACAATGTAGCCAAATGCGACAGCATCGGCGTCGCCATCCCCGGCGGGGAACTCTACCTGGTCGACCGCTTCAACCGCCCGATCAATCACCCCGGCGTTGATGGGGAACTCGTCTACCGTGGCCCGAATGTCATGATGGGTTACGCCGAGGACGAGAAGGACCTGGCCCGGGATGATGAACTCGACGGTGTGCTGTCCACCGGTGACATCGCCCGCTTCGACGAGGACCGCTATTTCTACATTACCGGGCGCATTAAGCGCTTTGTTAAGATTTTCGGCAATCGTGTCAATCTCGACGAAATCGAGCAATACCTTAAAGCAGAGGGATTCAATTGCGTCTGCGGGGGTGCCGATGACCTCCTGGCGGTGGCATCTACCGAGAGGGGCAGTGCCGAAAGTATCAAAAAGGCCGTTTTGACGCGGTATGGTTTTCATCATTCCGTGGTGCGCGTGGCCGAAGTGGACGAGATTCCCAAAAATTCTTCCGGGAAAATCCAGTACGATCGGTTGCTCGAGGAGGTACTGGCGTGAACGACCTTGAAGCCCTGTTCGCACAAAGACCCTTCAGCGTGCGGGCGCCCGAGAAGCGGACCATGCTGGTGGACCATCTCAATCGGCTGACGGCTCACCACCGTCAGGTTTGTGAAGCCTACGCCAGGATCTATCGGGCATGGCCGAAAAGTGAGAAGATGATTACGCGGCTTGACCAGTTCCCCTATCTGCCTGTCAGACTTTTCAAGGAACTGGACCTCAAGAGTATCGATGATAAGGACGTTATCAAAACACTAACCTCATCCGGGACTACCTCCGCCAAAGTATCGAGGATATTTCTGGACAGGCAAACGTCGCGCCTTCAAACGAAAGCGCTGGCGGCTATTGTTATGGACTTCATCGGCAAAAAGCGGCTGCCCATGCTCATCATCGACTGTCCCGGTGTCGTCAAAGACAGGCGGCTTTATTCGGCGAGAGGCGCCGGAATCCTCGGCATGGCCAATTTCGGGCGGGACCATCTTTACGTTCTGGATGACGACATGAATCTCCGGCGGCCCGAACTGAACGATTTTCTGGGGAGGCATGCCGGTACAGATCTTCTATTGTTCGGCTTTACCTACATGGTCTGGCAGCATTTTTACCGTGAGTTACAGCGCTCGCAGACCGAGGTTGACCTGAGTCGAGGTGTGCTTATTCATAGCGGCGGCTGGAAGAAGCTGACCGAAGAAGCGGTGGACAACACCACCTTCAAGGCATCCCTTCAAGATGTGTGCGGGCTGGAAAAAGTGCACAATTTCTACGGCATGGTCGAGCAGACGGGCTCGGTTTTCATGGAGTGCGAGGTTGGGCACCTGCACGCTCCGGTTTTTTCCGATATTATTGTTCGCGACCCCAATGACTGGTCGCCACTCGAACCGGGTCAGCGCGGTGTGGTCGAATTGCTCTCGATCCTGCCCCACAGCTATCCCGGTCACGTGCTGTTGACCGAGGACGTGGGGGAGATTCTCGGCGAGGACGACTGCTCGTGCGGGCGGTTCGGCAGGTATTTCAGAATACATGGCAGGATACCCCGGGCCGAGTCCCGGGGTTGCAGCGACACCTATGCCGAGGAGGTGGCTCGTGCGGTATGAAATACTCGCCCCCGACGGTGCGGACGAGCAAGTGTTGTGCGGTCAGAATACCCTGCCGCCGTTTGATCCGATTTCACTGGGTTTTGTCGACGCGGTTTCAAGTCGGATTCTGTCGGACCCTTCGTTCAAACGCCTGCCGGAACTGGCGACGCTGGCTTTCTGGATGAGAAAGGCCAACATCCATCACCTGGAAAACGAGTTCGATGAGAAGAGAGGGGATCGCCACTGGACGGGGCGGGGGATAGCCTTTCATATTGCTCCGGGCAACGTTGACACGATTTTCGTATATTCATGGTTTGTATCGTTGCTGGTCGGTAACGTCAACATCGTGCGCGTATCGTCGCACACGACCGAGCAACTCGAACATCTCATTACAGCTATAAATGAGATTGCCTCCCGGGACGAGTTCGAAAAGATCCGCCGGCGGTTTATGGTCGTATCGTACGAGCATGACGATGAGATCACGGCCCACCTGTCGTCTCTGTGCGATGTGCGCGTGATTTGGGGCGGCGATGAGACTGTCCGACGTATTCGCTCAATCCCGATCAGTCCGGCCGCCGTCGAACTGACGTTCTCCGACAAATTCTCGTTTTCGGTGATTGATGCCGAAAAGTTCATAGCGCTGGACAGGAAAAACAGTGTCGTCGGTGACTTTTACAACGATGCTTTCTTTTTTGAGCAGCAGGCGTGCTCTTCGCCACGCCTGGTAGTGTGGTTGGGAGACGAGAACTCCGTCAGCGAGGCCCGCCGGGTGTTCTGGGATTCCCTGCAGGATACGGTCGTTCAAAAACAAAAACAGTGCGTCCCCGCGACTGCGGTGGACAAGCTTGTCACCGGGTGCCTGGTGGCGGCGAAATCCGAGGGTGCGGTGGCGATGGAAAGCATGCGGTCCAATATGATTAACCGCCTTTGGCTGGACAGCCCGGATGATATCGATCGCGAGCTTCATGGCGGCGGGGGACTGTTTTACGAACTGCAAATAAGCAAACTGGAGGAACTGGCGGATATCATTGCCGTCAAAGATCAGACCATTTCTGTCTTCGGTGTGGAAGCCGAACGTATCGAGCGGTTTATAGCGGATCAGAGACCGCGCGGCGTGAGTCGCGTGGTACCTTTCGGTCAGGCGCTGAATTTCTCGGCCGTATGGGACGGCCATGATCTGCTGCGGCAGTTCTGTCGTGAGATAGACATAACGCTTTGACCATTAGCCAAAGGCGTCAACGTGAACGGACGAAGATGTTAAAGACGAGTGTCGCCAATCTGTTATTGCGGGGTCTCACCCTGGTCAGCAAGTTCGTGCTGCTGCTTTTTGTCGCGGCCCGCATGTTGCCCGAGGACCTGGGTATATTCGGCCTGTTCTCGGTCACGGTGGTTATCTCGCTTTACCTGCTGGGGATGGATTTCTACGTCTTCAATACCAGGGAGATCCTGGCCCGCGACGAGACCGAGTGTCTTCCCCTGATCCGCGACCAGGTCGTCTTTCACGCCCTTACTTACCTGATCATCCTGCCGCTCCTGTCGGTGGTTTTCCTGGCCGGGTTGATTTCATGGAAGTACCTGGGCTGGTTCTACCTGATCCTGGTGCTGGAGCACCTGTCCCAGGAGGCCGGCCGCCTGCTTATCACACTGTCACGCCCCACGATGGCGAACACGGTGCTTTTCCTGCGCAGCGGTATATGGATATATATCGTCCTTGCCATGGGTTATCTGTGGGAGGATGCACTTTCGTTGTCTCTCATCTGGATGTTCTGGGGGTTCGGGGCGCTCTCGAGCCTCGCGTTGGCGGCCAGGGCTCTGAAGCACCTGCCCTGGAAAAATGTGCTGAGCATATCGGTGGACTGGGGCTGGCTGAGACTCGGCGTGAAGGGGTCCCTGCCGTTCTTCGGCTCAACGGTGGCCCTTCTGGGAATTCAATATGCCGACCGTTATTTCCTGCAGAATTTTCACGGCGAAGCCATGGTTGGTGTGTACACGTTTTTCGCCAACATCGCCAATCTCATTCAGGTTTTCATCTATACCGGCGTTATAATGATACTGTACCCCCGGATCGTGAGCGCCTACCAGAGACAAAAGATGACTGACTACCGGGCCCTCATGAGGCGTATGGCTCTCAGTGTAGTCTGCGGCGTCGTTATTCTGTCGGTCCTGGCGGCTCTCGGCATCGGGCCTCTTTTGTACCTGGTCGACAAGGAGATTTACACCAACCACCTGCCGATTTTCTGGATTATGCTGGGCACGGTGACTCTGCTGACGCTGTCCCACATTCCCCATTACGCTCTTTATGTCAGGCGCTATGACCGCGCCATCGTCGGCAGTACGGTGCTCGCCCTGGTCGTGGCCGTGACAGGCAACGCCTTGTGGGTGCCCGGCCTGG
>CBFCYQ010000010.1:0-24494 GCA_965602205.1 uncultured bacterium
TCATCCGCGCTCTATCGAGAGCGGTGATGGTCTTGTGGAGGTCGATGATATAGATGCCGTTGCGGGCCGTGAATATGAACGGCTTCATTTTAGGGTTCCAGCGACGGGTCTGATGGCCGAAATGAACCCCGGCCTCGAGAAGCTCCTTGACTCTTGCTGAGATCATGGGATCCCCTTGCTTAACGGTTTGTCGTTACCCCGCCGTCAACTCCGCGCCGCACCCGTAGATAGTGGGACCGCCGGCCGGATCGAGCGGGATTGTTTATTTCCCTGCCAGGGCAGGGATGAATGATTATCGTTTCGAGTACTGGAACCGTTTGCGCGCCTTCGGCTGACCGTACTTTTTGCGCTCCACCTCACGCGAATCGCGAGTCAGAAAGCCGCCCTTGCGCAGCATCCGGTGCAAATCCGGATCCAGCTTGACCAGCGCCCGGCTTACCGCCAGTCGCACGGCCCCTGCCTGTCCGGAGATGCCGCCACCCCGCGTGACACAGCGGATATCCACCTTGCCCGCCATTTCGGTCACCTCAAGGGGTTGTACCGCATGCTGGACAAGCGTCTCGCGAGTAAGATAGTCCTTTATCTCGCACTTGTTGATGGTGAATGCGCCGGAGCCGGGCATCAGTTCCACTCGAGCTACGGCCTCCTTGCGACGACCCGTAGCCGAAATATTTGTCTTTTCCGCCATAAACCTTATCTATCTCAACTAAGCTCTAAAGTTTCCGGTTTCTGGGCCCGATGTGGGTGTTCCGGGCCGGCATATACGTGGAGTTTCTTGAGCATCTTCCGCCCCAGGCGGTTTTTCGGAAGCATGCGCCGCACCGCGTGGACAAAAACATCCTCCGGCTTTTTCGCCATGAGTTGTGCGAACGTAATAGTCTTCATCCCCCCCGGATAGCCCGAGTAATGGTGGTAGTTCATCTGCTGTGGCTTGAGCTTCCCGGTGACTCTCAGGCCTTTGGCATTGACCGCGATGACATGATCGCCGGTGTCGAGATGCGGCGTGAAAATCGGCTTATTCTTGCCTCTCAGGACATTCGCCACCTTGACCGCTGCCCGACCGAGTATTACCCCTTCCAAGTCTAAAACATGCCACTTCCGCTTGCTCGGATCTACTTTTGGTATAAACGTCTTCATTTCCAACCCTTAGTATTGGCACTCCACAAATCTCAAAAAGTCTTCAAATATAGGCACATTTTCTCATTTGTCAACAGAAACCCCAAAAAACTCCTCTTTTCGCGTCAAAGCCGGGGCTGTCCTGTCTATAATATCGATTTTCCTCACAAGACATTTAACAATACCAGGTTAGCTCCGCGTGAACGGCCCTGCAGGCCAATAATCAAACTCTTGAGCACATTCACCGACAACTTAATCTCGCCCGTTGGCCCCGAATCACACGCGAGTTCGGACCGGCCCTGCCTGCAAGAACAGTATAACCGATGATGCCCGGCAATGTTCCGAGGTTTTGAACTTGATTCAAGTGATCATCCAGCCCAGTCGGTCCGCCATCGCACGGCCGTCAACCGCTACGTTTTTTTGACCTCAGCAACCTGAGTTTGTAGCGAACGTCAAACCGTCCTTTCAACGAGCACTTGCCGCACGACGACATCACCAGCCGTTTCTGGCGCGGGTACTCCATACCGCAGTTCGGGCAGCCATAAATATACCGGGCCGGCCGCGACAGCGCCGGGTGCCGGCTGGCCTTGACCGAAGCCCCGATCCGGGCCGCCTCGGCCTTGAAGGCGGCATTGTGATTGTAATGGATGATGTGAATCATCTCGTGCTTGAGCGTATCGTTCAACTCGTCCGGAAATATCTCGTGGTACTTGCGGCCGATTTTGATCAACTTCGCTCGCCGGTCGTACGACCCGGCCGACATCATTCGCCCCGAGTACTCTATCCTCACCTGCGGCAGCCGCCCCCGAAAATAAAGCCAGTTGAACTGGTCGTAGCGCAAATAAAGCTCTGCCACTTCCGGCAGGGGCACCGCCACCATCGCTTCCGGCTCGGGCGGCGTGTAGACCGTCGTGCGCTCGGCGTGCTCCCTGATTTCGGTATATAATGTCGCCGGGGCCGGTGGCGCGTGCTTGTCCGCCCGAAAAAGATCGTAGTTGAGGGCTTTGAGAGCCTTTTTTTCGGTCTTGGTCTTTCGCATCGGCTGGTACTTCCAAATCTTGCCCATCTTTATAATTATCGGCCGCCCCGAAAGCAACTTTAAAGTGAGTGATTTTACCCTTATCGTTATCGCCGCAAAAGCGAGCCGGAAAAGACTTGCATCAACGCGAAAATGGAGTTATATATTAACGTTAGCGTAAGGGACTACCCGAACACAATGCATTAGTCACAAAAACATCAAAAGAGAGGGGATCACCATGGACACCGCTGTAAGCCTGCTCGCCAACGTCTTTTCTCATTTCCTGCACGTTACGTTAATGCTCATCTCCTTTTTCATATTCCTGCACCTGGTGGAGGTTCTGGAAGATGCACGCTTTCTCAAGAACATGGCGTACACGTGGTTATTGATGTCAATATCGTATCTGACGCGTATCTTCTTGGAGCCGCTGCTGTATCTGCTTGGCGGTGCTGACAGCTCAGGGGAGCTGGCGAACGCCGCCCTGATAATTAGAACCTGTATATCATTTGCCTCAACGTACTTCTTGTTCCGAGCCTGGCATTTGATCAACATCTATCCGGAAACGGCCCTTAACAGAGCCTGGACCGCAAAGACGTTGGGCCTGTTGACCTTTTTTGTGGCCCTGGCCACAGCCGCCGCCCAGTCCACCGTAATTATGTCAATCATGCTGTATGCTGACGATCTGACATCGGCTTTTGCGGCAATACTCGTAGCCTCCGCGTTCTGGAAATTCAACCCCATGACGAAGGTTGACGTCCGCCAGACGGTTAGACACATGATCAGAATCGGGACGACTTCCGCTTTTGCCCTCTGGGGTCTGGCCAACTTGTTCCGCCTCGCTACGGAGAAGGGCTGGCTCCTGGCCAATCTTATCCCGATTGAAACCCTTCCAGAAGTAAAAATCGTTGTTTTTATCCTGTTGATGACATTCAAACTCGTAGCGGCCCTGATGGCGGCGGTCATGGCGCTGTGTTACCTGAAGGAGAAACCACAATACCGGGCCCACGTGCGCCCGGCAGAGGCGTAACCGCACGGAATGTCAAATATTGCCGACGTCGTCGTGTCAGTCGAGGGCGTCGGCGCCTATGAATGAAATCGGAAGTCTCTTCCCCCCTACCCCTCTTTCACCCCCTGGTCGGTGATGTAGGCGGTGATTAACTCGGCGGGAGTAATATCGAACGCCGGCGAATAGACCGCGATATCATACGGTGCCGTGCGGCGGCCAAAACTGTCGGTAACTTCCATCGCCGAACGCTCCTCGATCGGAATCTCATCCCCCGTTTCTATTTTGGGATCAAATGTCGATGTCGGCGCCGCCACGTAAAACGGCACCCCGTGCGCCTTGGCCAGGACCGCCAGCGTATACGTGCCGATTTTGTTGGCCACGTCGCCGTTTTTGGCGATCCGGTCGGCCCCGACCAGCACATAGTCGATTTTCTTCTGCCGCATGAGCATCCCGGCCGTGGAGTCGGTGATAAGGGTAACGTCGATCCCCTCCTGCTGAAGTTCCCACACCGTCAGGCGCGCGCCCTGCAGAAGCGGCCGGGTCTCGTCGGCATAGACGTTGATTTTCTTGCCCTGGTCGACGCAGGTATAGATAATACCGAGGGCCGTGCCGATGCCGCCGGTGGCCAGCGCCCCGGTGTTGCAGTGGGTCAGGATAGTGGCCTTCGACTTGATAAGCTCCGCGCCGTTGCGGCCGATCGCCTCGCACATCATTCGATCCTGGGTGTGGATGGCCCCGGCCTCCGCCCACAACAGATCCCGGGCCGCCTCAAACGAGGTCGGCTGCTCGCCCTCGATGAATCTTATCACCCGGTCGACCGCCCAGGCCAGGTTGACAGCGGTGGGCCGGGCCTCTTTGAACTGTTGCGCCACCTGTTGCAGGTGATCGAATTTGAACTCGCCCTGCTTCTCGACGGCGACCGCCAGGCCGTAGGCGGCGGCGATACCGATAGCCGGCGCCCCGCGAATCTGAAGCTCTTTTATGGCTTCGATAATTTCTCTGTAATCGTCGACTTCGCGGTATTGCAGTTCCAGCGGCAGTTTGGTTTGGTTGATGAAACGCAGTTTATCGCCTTCCCTGGCCAGAGCCTGAATTATCATAGTTGCCTCATTCGCCCATTATTTGAAGGATTATTGTACGGGAGCGGGCCCGGTTATCGAACTCCAGAAACACCACCTGCTGCCAAGTCCCCAGGAGCATTTTCCCGGATACGAACGGCACCGTAAGACTTGGCCCCACCAGGGCCGAGCGCAGGTGCGAAAAACCATTGCCATCATGCCAGGTGTTGTCGTGCTCGTAAGGCCGGTCGGACGGCACCAGTTTCTCCATCAACTCCGGCATGTCTTTCTGAAGGCCCGGCTCGTATTCGATGGTGGTGATGCCGGTGGTTGAGCCCGGCGCAAAGGCCGTGACCGTACCCGATCCGACCCCCGATTTGATAACCGCCTCGTGCATCGGCGCCGTAATATCGACCATATCCCCCGGCCCCCTGGTTTCGAACTTGATTTCGTCGGTTACTACCATGTTCTTTACGACCTGTAAAAACTGCGTCTTACTTTCTTCGTGGAGGTTTTCTCCAACTCTTCAAGTTGTACGTCAAAGGCGGCTATTCTCTTGTACTCAGCAACTGAAGCGTTGAGTCGTTTAATTTCGCCACCGATTATTTCGTGCACCCGGTTCCAGTCGGGATTGTCTTTGGGGATGGCGAAATCGCTGCGCATCTGCTCCCAGTCAGGTACGATAACGGCCCGCACGTCCTCGCCCTGTTTGCTCTCCTTCTTGCGCCCGAAAACCACTACTTCCATAATAAGTGCAGAGTCCAGTAGCTTTTCTTCGAGTTCTTCCGGGTAGATATTCTTACCGGCCGCCGAGACTATCAGGTTTTTCTTGCGCCCGGTAATCCACAGATGACCCCGCCGGAGCCTGCCCATATCGCCGGTATGGAGCCAGCCGTCTCGGATGAGCTCGGCCGTCCCTTCCGGGTTGTTGCGGTAGCCGGGCGTGATGCTCTCGGCTTTGAGAACAATCTCGCCGATCCCCTCGGAGTTCGGATCCAGAATTTTCAATTCCACGTTGCGCAACGGCGGGCCGACCGAACCGAATTCTATGTTCCCGAGACGGTTGGTGGCCACCACCGGTGAGCATTCCGTCAGGCCGTAACCCTGGAAGAAACTGAAGCCGATATAGTTGAAGAAAGCGGCAATCTTCGGCGGCAATGGCGCCCCGCCGGAGACAAATATACGCATTGTCTCCAACCCGGCTTGCCGCCGCATGCCCGCGAACAGCCGCCGCCCGAGCTTAAGATTAAACCGCCACCCGATTGCTGATATCCCGTACAGGACATTGAATACCGCGCGCCTGACCGGCGAAGCCGCGGAAATCTCCCGCCGAATCGAGTGGTACAGCTTTTCAAAAAGAAGCGGCACGCCACACATGACGGTCGCGCCGTTATGCCCGATGTCTTCCTTGATATCCTTCGACTTCAGCGACCGGCCGCAAACCACCGTCGCTCCCGACAGGAGGGGCGTGACGAAACCGCACGTGGCCTCGAAAGTATGGTGCAGGGGCAGAACCGAGAGAAAGGCGTCATTGTGGTCAAAATCAAAGGCCTCTTCAATCCCCTCGAAATTGGCCAGGATGTTACGGTGGGTCAACTCGACCGCCTTGGGCGTGCCGGTGGTGCCGGAGGTATAGATCAGCACGGCGACGTCATCGCCGGTCGTTTCGGGCGGCTCCTTGTCTTTATTCATGACCATTTGCCACGAGCGAGGGGAATCGGCCTTAAACGAAATAATTGTAAGACCGGTCGCCGACCCTTTCAGCCGTTCCTCACAACTCTCCGAGCAAAAAACGACTCGAAGGCCGGCATGCTCTATAATATAGCCTGTTTCGCTCTCTTTTAGGCCCGGATCGATCGGCACCACCGTGCCGCCGGCGCGCTGAATAGCCAGGTAGGTTATACCCCACTCGGGACGATTTTCGCTGAGCAGCCCGATTTCACGCTTGTCGAGGTATCCCCCGGCCGCCAGCCCGGCAGCCAGCCGGCCTATAAGCGCATCGACCTCGCCGTATGTGTATTCCCGGCCGAGTCCACCGTCTGCCTTCAGGGCAATACGGTGGGCATGTTTTAGAGCCGCTTGATGAAATGCATCGGCAATGGTGATACGCCTGGCCGCTTCCACTTTGATACCAGGTACCATACGTACAATTTAGATTTCCGGCAGCCGTTTTCAAAGGAAAAACTGCGCACGGCGACGGCCAACAGCTCCAGCCAAAGAAAAAGGCCGCCGGGCATCGCCCGGCGGCCTTGAGGACTTCAACAGAGATATAGTCTAGACTTCAACGTTAACCAACTTCGTCAAGACAACACCGCCGCGCGGATCGGTGTCGGTGATCGTAATGGTGGTGCTACCCGCCGAATTGGGCGCCGTCCAGATAAACCCGGTCGCTTCGCCGAATTCATTGGTGCTCTGGGTTCCGCCCGTGACAACACCGTCGGGGGCCGTCATCACCAGGGTATTGTCACCCAGGGGGTTGCCATAACGGTCTACGATAATGGCGCTGAAGCTAACCACTTCCAGAGGCGACGCCGTGGTCTGCCCGTCGAAGGTGCAGTTCGGCGTATACGCCGTGGCGGTAAGCAGAGTCACCGGGAAGGTTATCGAAGCTCCGCCCTTGCACCAGTATTCCACGAGATCCACTGCCCCGATACCGTCGTCGTTGCCGCCCGTAAGCGAATAGTCTCTCTTGAGAACGACCGACGTGATTTTTACGCGGGCATTCGAATAGTAACAACCGTCTTCAAAAGTGCCGGCGGCTACGTTCAGGTACTTGGCCTCGGCATTGAAGGAGGTGCCGCTGGCCACGGGGTTGTTGTTGAGGTCGACGGCGTAAACCGTGACGCTGGCTTCATCCTCGCCGTCGGCATCCATAGAAGCCGGCGCCCCGCTGACACTGAGAACGGCCGGGAAGTGCGAATTATAGAAGAAGCCGGTGTCGGCCACCGTGCCTCCCGAGGTTTCCGCCATCACCAGGACGCGACCGGCGCCTCTGTCCGTGGGAAGGACATTGGTGGCCGTGTCAATGTTATGACCGCATATCCAGACCGAGGTGGCTATGCCTTCGTGGTCTGACGTGCGTCCCTCGTGCGACTTCATCGTGCCCTCGTCACAACTGAAATAGACAACCATCGAATCGTTGACGGGGTTAAGCCAGAGATCGGACACAACGGCGGACACTGATACCTCATCACAGCACTCATCCCACCAGGGCACATTACACTCCTCGATGCACACCGTGGCATATACCGGCGGCCCGGCCGACACCAGTACCTGCGTGGCTGTCGACAGCACGGTATCCGAAGCCTGGGCTCGGATACGGATGGTTCCCGGAGCCGTTCCGGAGTGAATGCTGGCAGTCGCCACACCCTGGCTGTTGGTGACAGCCGCGTACGGTCCGGTGCCGACAGAGACCGTACCCAGATGTTCGCCGCCGCCCGGTCCGTCCAGAATATAGAAGTTTATAGGCAGACCCTCCGGCACCGTGTTGCCGTTGACATCGTAGGCCTTGGCATGAATCAGGCCGGTCTCGATGCCGCCGGTCCCCTTGACCGAAAGCTGTATCGAGTCGGACTGCAGGTAGATCGAGAAGACCTCGGTATTGGAGGCCAGTTGAATCGAGGCTTCGGCGCTACCGTCAATCCCGTTGTCATTGACCGTAGCCTTGACATACACCGTAAAAGCATCATTGCCGGATATATAGTCGACGGTAACATTGCCGTCACCACCGCTCACCAGGGCCGTCGACGGGATAAAGCCGATACCGTCCCACTGGCCGTTCGAATTCGCGTCGAAAACCAGTGAATCGATGCCCTGCGACCAGTAACCATTACCGTCAATATCTACGAATTTCTCGCCGGCCGTCAGCTTGACGACGGTGGAATCGGTGGCAATCTGCCCCAACTCGTCCCGAACCGTGACCGTCACGGAGGCCGTGTCGCTGCCATTGGCCAAAAGCAGGCTGCGCGAAACGTCGATATCCACATTACCGCTGCCGGATTGCTGGGTATCCTCAACCGTGACGCTGACCTCGGCCGGATTGTCGACACCAGGCATCCAAGCATACAATGTCGCCGAGGCCGAGGAGGTCGCTGTGAACACAGAAGCAGCGTGGCCACTGGCGTCGGTGGTGTCGCTCGAGGGAGTGAAGTAGCCGGCGTCGGACGGCGACACCGTGAACATGATAACCTGGTCCGCCACCGCCTCGCCATCGGCGGTCACGGTAGCTTCCACTACCGAGGTGGCGCCGATGTTGATCGTCGTGGGTGTAGCCGTGACATTAACCTGGGTGCCATCGGCCGAACCGGCGTCATCGGTGCTCTTTGATTCGCACCCGATCAGGGCGAGCAAAAACAAGGGCAGCACCAACATGCCTATAATCAACCAAGCGGTTTTACTCCTTTGCAACATAACCTCTCCTGTGTTTATGAATTCTCCTTTATTGCCGTGCAAGGCTCGGCCGGGCCGCCGTCGAGGCGGCCGGCCGTAACCAAAATCAGCCACCCATAGCTAAATCTTCATCAACGATCGTCGGCGTCACGAAAATTACCAGGTCCCGGCTCTCCACGCGGTTGTTGGTGTACTTGAACAACCGCCCGAGGAACGGGATATCCTTGAGCAGGGGCACACCGATTTCGACGTCGACTTCGTCCTCAGTCGTCAGACCGCCGATGACCGCCGTCTGGCCGTTGGCCACGATAACGTGAGTCTCGGCGTTACTCGTATTGATGATGACGCCGTTAGGGTCAAACTCGTAAGTAGACCGTTCCGGCTTCAAATGCATGATAATCTGGTTCTCGGCGGTGATATGAGGGGTCACGACCAGAATCGTCCCGACCTCTTCAAACTTGATGACGACGTTGCCCGCTTCATCAAACTGCTTGACGGGAATTTTCTGGCCCAGTTGAATCTTGGCCTCTTTGTTATCGACGGTGGTGATTTCCGGATGGGCCACGATCTTGCCCTTGTTGCTGTTCACCATCGCCTCCACAAAGGCATCCACCGACCAGCCGTGCTGAAGGGCCGTTATCTGGTACCGGCCGGCGTAGTCCGCCACCCGGTCGCCGTTCATGTGCCCCAGTTGTGGATAGGAGCGCCCGGACTCCGTGGTATAGGTCCCCCTCGCTGTCCAGTCGATTCCCAGCTCCTTGACATCCTTCGTCGACAACTCTAATATCTGCGTGGAAATCTTTATCTGCTGGGCGGGTTTGTCCAGTTGCGCAATATAGTCGAGAACCTTTGGCATATTGGTGGGCACTTCCTGGATGATGATCGAATTGGAGCGGGCGTCGCTGTTGGCCGTGCCGCGGTCCGTCATGAGTGATTTGACGGCTTCCACGATGTCGCTGGAAGTGGAATTGGATATCTTCACAATCTTGGTGTCGAGTTCCACCAACTCCCTCTGCTCGGCCTTGTGCTTTTCCTGTTCCGAGACTTCCTTGCGGTAATTCTCGGCCGGCAGCACCCGTATATAGCCCTCTTCTTCATCTATGACGGACAGATCGTAGGTGCGACCTATGATGTTCATAGCCGTGCGCCACAGTACATCGTTGAGCTTAATCGTCACCGTACCCTCGACTTCCGGCGCTACCACGACGTTAACGCCGCCATAGTCGGCCAGAAATGTCAGGACCGAGTGGATATCAGCCGACTGGAACTGCAGGTTCTTGATAGGCGTCGACGGATCCGGCTGCTCTTCAGCCAGGGTCGAGACAACTAAAGCCGGAGCCAGAAGCGCAATGGCCAGCGGCAGGAATAGCTGTTTTAGAGTAATCCGAGTCATTATTAACACCCACCTTTCATCAGTCTTCTTCGATATTAAGGGCTACCGTTCGGCTCCAGCCGTACTCAAATATCTGGAAGTACACACGGTCGCTATCTACTCTCAGGACATATCCCTTCTGCACCTTGTCACCTGCCTTGAGGATATATCCGTAGCTGTCTTTATCTTCAAAAAGGGCCCGGTTCTCGCCGCCGGCCGATTCGATAATGCCGACCAGCTTCAAGCCCTCTACATTGGGCACTCTCTTCTCCACCGGGCTGTTGTATGTCCTGGCCTCATTTATAAGGGTCTCAAACGGATCACGGTACGACCGCGATTTGTACTTAATCACCAACCGCTTGGGAAACTCCGCCACCAGGGTACCTTTGATCTTGGTCGGACCGGTCGGACTGCGACGGAAACGCGAGGTCGATTTTTGCTTGCTGTCACTTGCACCTTTGTCCTCGACCTTCGGATTGGATTTAACTCCCTTGGCCTTCGGGGCAGTCTTTTTAACGGCCGGCGTCGGCTGAGCCTTCTTTTTCACTTTAACAGTGGTCTTTTCCGGGGTCGGACTGGCTGTCTTCTTGACCGCTTTGGGAACCGTTTTCACCGCGGGTTGTGTCTTTTCCACGGCCCCGGCGTCCGCCAACGTCGGCGGCGGTGATTTTACCGCGCTCTTGACCGGCTTCACTTTCTTGGCGATAACTGCCGGCTTGCGGCTTGTCTCTTTTTTCTGAACCGGCTCGGTCTTGGCTCCGCCGGCTGAGGCTAACTTGTCCGTCCGGTCGGCTTTATTATCGGCGGCCTTCGTGGGTACTACGGCAGGTTTCTTGGCTGTCGGCTTTGGCGCCGTCAGCGCCTCCGGCTGGGCTGCTTTGGGACCCTTCTCGGCCTCCGACCATTTGTGGTCAAAAGCCGGACCGTACAGTTCTCCGCCAACCGAGACCCGCGCCGTCGTCTTCGTCGCGCTTTTGTCCTTCGTCGGAACGGACTTCTTTGTATCCGCCACCGTCGAACCCTTCAGGCTCAACTGACGGTCCTTTTCGATGGACTTATTGATACCCGCGACGCTTTTGGCCGAACTCTTTGACGCCGGTTGGACTGCAAAGGCTGACGCCGCCGACCATCGGGTAAACTTTTGGGCACTCTTGTCTGCAAAAAACAGCCGAATAGACTTGTCGTCGGAATCGACCCGGTAGATGGTCTCCCGGCTCATGTCAAAGACCAGTCTGACAACCTTTTCCGGCTTGACCGAATACTGGCTCGTGCGGATATCCCCGACAATGCATGGCGGCAGGTCGGTGTAGTCCTTGGCGTCAAGATGATGCGTCGCCGACAAAACGTCCACGAGAACTCTGAACGGCTTGCCATCCTTGGCCTCCACGGCTTCGTGGGTGAAACGAATCGGGCCGTCGACATATATAGTGGCTACCGTGGTCGCCTCCCGGTAACTTAACTCGACGTTAGTCACCTGCGAGGCCAGAGCCGGGGCGGCCGCCAGGAAGGCTATCAGCACGATTATGCTTATTACTTGTCTCATCGTTTTCCCAATCTCCTATAGAACCAGCTCTTCCAGCCGTTCATCCTCTCTGACAAAGTATGTTGAAAGAGTGAAAGTCGCGGTTACGGTTTCCTTCTTCTTGATTTCTTTGATGCCGTCTTCGCTCTGAGCCGCCGCCGCCGATATGGCCAGATTCTTGGCCCTGATTTCCACATTCGAAACGTTGGCAATAAAGGGGAAATTGGCGATGTAGCTGATGAAGCTTCCGAAATCGTGATAAGTGCCGATCATCTCAATCTCAAAAGTGGCGATATTGTAGAACTCCTCAGAATTGATCGGCAACGGCTGCACTCGCGTGATTTTCGTGCCCGTCAGCGACGAAGCCGTGTGCAACTGAACCAGCAGCGACGGAATCTGTTTGGCTTCGGGCAGAAGAGCCTCGATTTCGTGGTAGCGATCACTCAACTCCACATATTCGACCTTAAGGGCATCAAGGGATTTGGCCTTCAGCTCGACATTCCTCAGATTTGTCGTTATCGTCTCGAACTCCTGGTTCTTCAGCGCGATCTGATTGTCATAATTGGAGTACAGTCGGGTATACCAGAAATACACCACGATGAAGAAGGCCAGTACGCCCAGCGATATCTTTTGTATCTTAGGATCCTTGAGGTCCATATTTCCTCTCTTCTAGTTTAAGACTTTATGACTGGCCTTGGCCGATGCTTTGTTTTCGCCGGACTTGGCAATGAGATTTCTCAACTGCTCGTCCGACAAAAAGTGCAGGTTGGCGGTCAGAACGAAATTGTAAGCCTTTTGCTCGTCCAGTTTCTTCTCCTCCGTGGAAACCAGTTCGACCTCGTTGAAGTAGTCCGAGCGCATCATGTTAATCATTAATTTGGCCAGTGCGTTCAGGGTGAACGCGTAGCCTTCCATACTGACTTTTCTGGCGTCGGCCGGCGACGCTGCCCCCGGGGTATCCGCTTGCTTCTTAGCGTCAGCCGCAGCTTGCTTTTCGGGAACCGGGATCTCCTCGACGAATCGTCCCAGCCAGATAAACTCCGGCACGTTTCTGGCAACGTCCTCGAGTACCCTGACCCATGCCGAGCGGTGCCGATCCAGCCTCTCCACCGCCGTCATCCGGTCGTTTATCTTGCCCTTGACGTCGATGAGGGCGTCCACCACCTGGATATCCCTCTGAAGCATAGCCGCCCGCTGCCGGGCTCTCTCGATGTTCTTGTCCAGCTGGCTCAACTGATGTGTCTGATAGAACGTTATGCCTACCAGCATGATGATCACACCGACAGCTCCACCCAGAGCATACAGGCCGGTCTTGCCCAGCGAGAGGTTGAACGATTTCTTCAGGTAATCCTTTGGAAGTAGATTTATCTCTATCATAATATGCCTACCTCACCTTCCGCATCGCTAAGCCCACCGCAACCGCCAGCAACGGCGCAATCTTTTCCGGCTGGAGATATTGGAACAACTCCGGGTCATAATCGACGTTCCGCAACGGGTTGGATATTTCCAACGGGATGTTGAGCTTGGACTGCAGGTATTCCGGCAGGTACGGTATCAGAGGTCCGCCTCCGGAGAGCACAATCCAGTCCAGAACGTCAATTTTGGCCTGAGACTTGAAGTATGAAAAGGCTAACTCGATGCCCGAAATTAGCTCGTCTGTAGCCGATATTATGGTGGCTTTGAGCATATCCTGATCGATGGAGTCGCCCATCTCTCCTTTGATCGCCTTGCTGGTCAGTTCCGGATTCAAACGAAACTCTTTTTGAATGGCGTTGTAGACCTCCCGGGTTCCCGCGGAGACATCACGGGTGGCCTGAAACGCCCCGTCCACCAGGTAGGTGATGTTGGTCACATCGTAACCGATATTCACCAGGGCGGTCACCTTGGTAGGGTCAATGTCATAGTTCGCTTCGTAGGCGTTGTAGATGGCCAGAGAATCGTCGTCCACCAGCACTGGCCGGAGACCGCAATCCTCGACCAGTTCGATATACAAACGCAGGAACTCTTTACGGGCCGCCACCAGAAGAACATCCATCTTGTTGACATCATCATCAACGCTGATGACATGATAGTCGAGATTGACGTCATCGATATCAAATGGTGCCCTCTGTTCGGTTTCAAACAGGATGGCCTGCTCCGCCTCGGCGCCCGTCTTTTTGCCGATGGTGAAACGATCCGTGATAACGCCGTGCCCCGAGACCGAAACAACGACATCCTTGATTTTGGGATCGGTCTGATCGATCAGCGACTGGATATTGAATATCAACGCCTCTCTATCCTTGATCTCGTCAGCAACGATAACGTCCGGGGGGAGTTCGCGAATGCCTATCGCGGAAACCGTGTGGCCGTTCGAAGAGTGCTCCAGCTTGACCAGTTTTATTGAGCTGGCGCCGACGTCCAAACCGACTGTAGACTTACTGCTGCGTGAGAACATGCTTTTCTCTTCATATATATAGTGATGTTTCTTTGCTTTTCTTTTAGTATCGGCAAAGGCTGTTGCCATTTAACCTGCTGCCCTCAAAAAACGTCAATTCTAACTGATATTATCCGGTTAGCGATAAGCCCTTTCTGTTCAGCCTAAATCCGGATTGTTGTTCTTATTCGGCGACTTGTTTACTTCTTATCGGAATTATCCTTAGGAGGCTTTACAGAAAATATCGGGCCGCCTAAGTCTATGTCAGTCAACAAAAAAGCCCCTCCCGATACGAGAGGGGCCCGGTCTTGAAGGCAAAACCGCGATACGTCAGTAGATTGCTGAGCTGGAATGTACCCGGCCCGTGGAGGCCAAAACGTTGTGGTTGTTGACCGCCACGACCGATTCGGTAGAAGCGACCGTCACAATATTCCCCTGCCCGACGAAATAAGCCGAGCCGTTGCGTTCGAAAAAGATGACATTATCGGTGACATCAGTGCCCAGATAGTTGAATTCCCGCGGCAGGGTATCGACCGTGACCACCGAATCGCCGCTTTCATAAACATGGGTGCCCGGATTTACCTTGTCTTTGAAAAGTGTAAAGGTCTTTGCGGTGCCATCGAAGTAGACCCCGTAGGGCTCCTTATCTGTGATTGCCTTGGAGCGGGCTACCCGCAGGGTGGAGAATATCTCCCGGTCGGCGCTCCGGAATTTCATCCGGTCAAATGCTATCTGAAACCGGGGTACCGCCATGGCCGCCACGATCCCGATGATCACGGCCGTTGTTAGAATCTCCAGAAGAGTTATTCCCTTGTTCGATTTAAACTTTCCCATCATTTTTTTCACCAGCCTATTCCGCTTATTGCCTCTGAGTCCTTTTCCTTCTTCCCGGCCGGCTCACAGGACCGAGCCGACCAACTTCCTCTCTGTCAGCAGCACAACTCATGCCTTACGTGATATATTATTCAGTTATCGATCTGATTTGACGATGTATATGCTGACCAATCGATTAAGCGTGACAGACATGTCGATCCGTCTATACCATAGGTAACACTCGGCATGACACAAGCTCTGGAATATGGGGATGTTCCCACACCTGATGGGACAAGGCAAACTGGTCTTGACAACCGGCGGACTCAGGCTAACTTGAAAGTATCAAAGGTCTCACGCAGGTTTCCGAACCTCTCTGCATGATGCTCGAAGGGTATGGTCGATGGAAAACAGGTATGTCTCACCAATGATGCGCTCGTTTGGGGCCCTGATGGCCGTTGCGGTCCTGTCTGCCGGCCAGCCGCTGCCAGTGGCAGCATCCACTCGAGTAGGCACAGACCTGCGTATGGTCGCCCGACCCGTTGTAATACAAAAAGCCGACCGGCCCTTGCCGGCCTGGCCGAGCGAGGCCATAAAGGGCGGGGATGGACCGACCGATCATATCTGGCTTTTTTTCACCGATAAGGGGGTCTTCAATACCGAGCAATTCGACTCTGCCGCCTCCGAGGTCAGGCTGAGCCGAAAGGTTCTCAAACGCCGGGCCAGGGTGGGGTTAGACCACGTTGTCTTCGCCGACCTGCCGCTGAACCCTGCCTATCTCAGGGCCGCCACCAACCGGGGCGGCAAACTGCGGCACATCTCGAAATGGCTCAACGCCGCCAGCTTTGAAATACCGCTGGAGAGAATCGACGAGATTGCAGGCTTGCCGGGGGTGGCTTACGTCAGGCCGGTTATGAAATTCAGATATGAACCTGTCGTGAGTAGGCCTCTTTCCCCCGACACTCTGACGGCAAAAACTCCCGAACGGACTCGGCTCGAACCGCCGATCGACTACGGTTTCGCCGCGGACCAGCTCGCTCAAATAAATGTACCGGCGGTACACCAGCAGGGTTACAACGGTCAGGGCGTGACTCTCGCGATTCTCGATACGGGTTTTCGCAAATCGCACGAAGTCTTTGCCCAGCACTATCTCGAAGGTCGTGTCTTGGCCGAGTGGGATTTTTTGAACGACGACGGCAACACCGCCAACGAATCCTCCGACGGCGACCCGGACAGCCAATGGGATCACGGTACCATCACCTGGTCGGTGGCCGGCGGATACAAGGACGGCTATCTGTACGGCCCGGCCTACAAAGCCAACTTCCTGTTGGCCAAAACGGATAACGTCGGATCCGACACGCCGGTCGAAGAAGACAACTGGGTAGCGGCTCTCGAATGGGCCGACTCGCATGGCGCCGATGTTGTCAGTTCCTCGTTGAGCTACAAGGAATGGGACACCGGTACCGACTACACTTACGAGGACATGGACGGCGCCACGGCGACCACTTCCATAGCCGCGTCCACGGCGGCCGCTATGGGCATCGTCCTGTGCAACTCCATGGGCAACGAAGGGCCTGCTCTGGGCACTCTGCGGGCGCCTGCCGATGCCTACTCCATCCTGGCGGTGGGCTCGGTCAATCTGTTCGACTATATCGCTCCCTCGTCGTCGCGCGGTCCCACCTACGACGGTCGGCCCAAACCCGAAGTCTGCGCCCGGGGTGTCAATGTAGCCTGTGCCGCCGCCACTAACGACAACAGCTACGGCACCAGCAGCGGTACCTCTCTGGCCGTACCCCTGGTCGCCGGCGCCGCCTGCGTGTTGTTACAGGCCCGGCCCGGCCTCGACCCGCCCGATATCCGCCGAGCTCTCATGGAAACCGCCAGCCTGGCCGACTCTCCCGACAGCACCACCTACGGCCACGGCATCAGCAATCTTCTCGACGCCACCGGCTGGGGAGCCGGGTTCACGGCCGATGTCACTTTGGGCGATGCGCCACTGGAAGTCCAGTTCGCCGGATCGTCTCCCCTGCCCGCAGACGCCTGGATTTGGTCGCTGGGAGACGGTGATTCGGCTTTCGCTCAAAATCCCCAGCACACTTACACCGGCGCCGGGGTCTACGACGTGTCGCTGATGGTCATAAGTGACGGCGATACGGTCGCACTTCAGAAAGAAAACTACATCGTCGCGCTCGGCGACACCCTCGGTTTCGAGACCGACTCGGCCTGGGCCGGACACCCCTGCACTGTCTCGGTCAACCTGGCCAAC
Source organism: uncultured bacterium (assembly GCA_965602205.1). GTDB lineage: Bacteria > Zixibacteria > MSB-5A5 > GN15 > FEB-12 > DAOUUR01. The sequence continues at coordinate 16,971 of CBFCYQ010000010.1, forward strand.
TACCAGCAGATCGAGCAGATAATTCTGCCCTTCAAGTTTGAGTCGGAGCCGCACATAAGGTTGGACAGCGCGGTCCTCGGAGCCAGGACGGCCCACTTCGAGTCCCTGGTAAACCTGGGTGCCGATTCCGTCAACAACCGTTACAGTTACAGCTTGAAAGCTGATGATGGCGGCGGCTCACCCGCCCTCGCCGAAGGTGACGGTGAGATTCTCAGGCTCTACTGCACTCCCGACGCTGCCGCTCTGGGCGGCGTGTCCAACGTCATCGACAGCGCTCAGGGGACGATATCGCTGGATATAACCGGCGAGTACGCGGCTTACGTGCCGAAGGTGATACCGGGTACCATCTCGACCCGGTATGTCTTGCGCGGAGACGCCAACGCCAGTGGCAAGGTCAATATATCTGACGTTACTTTCCTGATTGCATATCTGTTCGGTATACCCACTGGACCGGCCCCCGTGACCATCCAGAGCGGCGACGCTAATGCCAGCTCAAAAATCAACGTCGCGGACATCACCTACCTCGTGACATACCTTTTCGGAAACGGCCCCGAACCCCCGAAGCCATAACAGGCCAAATTCTGCGGGATGTCTTCCCGCACCACCGGCTCAAATCCTCCACTTTCTAAATATTGACCATTTTAGTTGACGATACTGCTATTGTTGGGAACCTTGCACTGCAAGTGATGTTAGACACGATGTTATTGACAAACAACGAGTTTTAGTTATCTTTATGAGTGTACAAACCAGCGTTGAATTCTTAGATTCGCCGTGGCATAGCAAAGGAATTGCTCAATGAAAAGAGTTAAAAGCATTTCTATTCTCTCCCTCACTGGATTTCTTACCGCCCTTGTGATTCCGGCTGTTGTTATAGCCGGCTCGATACCCGGCATAGTCTCCACCCACACGGGTGACAGGCCGGTCGTAATTCAGAAGGCGGAGCAACCGCTCTCGCCTGCAGTCCGCGATTTTCTCCAGGCTCGTGACGGTCAAACCGCCGTCGTGTGGCTGTTTTTCACCGATAAGGGCGTCTTCTCCAAAGGCGACTTCGACACCAAATCAGCCGAGGTCACACTGTCTTCAAAAGTGCTCAAGAGAAGGGCGAAGGTCGGTCTCGATTATGTCACTTTTGCCGACCTCCCGGTCAGCCAAAACTATATCAATGCCGTCACCAACCGCGGCGGTAAACTGCGGCGAATCTCCCGGTGGCTCAATGCCGCCAGTTTCGAAATACCGATCGACAGGCTCGATGAAATCAGTGCCCTGCCGTCAGTGGCCTATGTCAAACCGGTCATGAAGTTCAAAAGGGAGCCGGTGGAGGCCACGGAGGTCAAGCTCGACCAGGGCGCCAAGCAGCCCACGGATACACGGCTTGCCGACCCCCTGGATTACGGATTCTCCGCAGACCAGCTTATCCAGATCGGCGTGCCGCCGGTCCACGCTCAGGGATTCAACGGTGAAGGCGTGACTTTGGCGATACTCGATACGGGGTTCCGCAAATCGCACGAGGCTTTTGCCCAGCATTATGCCGAGGGCCGGGTTCTCGCCGAATGGGATTTCATCAATGATGACGACAACACCGCCAACGAGGTCGCGGATGGCGATGTCACGAGCCAGTGGAATCACGGGACCTATATTTGGTCAACCTCGGCCGGCTACAAGGATGGCTCGGTTTACGGACCGGCATACAAGGCCAATTTCCTCCTGGCCAAGACCGAAGATGTCCGCTCGGAGACTCCCGTCGAAGAGGACAACTGGGTGGCCGCTCTCGAGTGGGCTGAGTCCCTGGGAGCTGACGTCCTGACTTCTTCCCTGGCTTACCTGGCATGGGATATCGGCTCCGGCACCAGCTATACCTACGCAGACATGGACGGCGCCACCGCCACGACGTCGATAGCCGCTTCCATGGCCGCCGGCATGGGTATTGTCGTTTGCAACGCCATGGCCAACAGCGGCCCTGCCATCGGCACCCTCCACGCCCCGGCTGATGCCTTCGATATTCTCGCCGTCGGGGCCGTTGCCTCCAACGGTTATATTGCCTCCTTCTCTTCCCGCGGCCCGGCATACGATGGCCGCCCTAAACCGGAGGTATGTGCCCGGGGAGTCGCCACCGCCTGTGCCACCGCCAGCGACGATAACACCTACGGGGCCGTAAACGGGACCTCTCTCTCCACGCCTCTGGTGGCCGGGGCCGCTTGCGTGCTCATACAGGCCCGGCCGAATCTGAGTCCTTATGATATACGCCTGGCGTTGATGGAGACGGCCAGCATGGCCGACTCGCCTGACAGCACCACCTACGGTCACGGTATCATCAGTCTTCTCAGCGCCACCGGCTGGGGGGCCGACTTTGCCGCCGACCAGACGATGGGCGATGCCCCTATGACGGTCCAGTTCACCGGTTCATCAAACATGACGCCCAACAACTGGATCTGGTCGTTCGGCGACGGAGATTCCGCCTCGGTGCAAAACCCGACGCATGATTACACTTCCGCCGGTGTCTTCGACGTCTCCCTGACCGTTCAGACCGACACCGACACTATAACTCAATTCAGATCGAATTACATTGTCGCCCTCGGCGACACACTCAGCTTCCGCACCGACTCGGCGTACGCCGGGAACCCGTTTTCCGTCTCCGTAGATTTGGCCAATTATCAGCCCGTGAAGCAGGTTGTCCTGCCTTTCCACTTCGGCGACGATCCGCCCCTGCGCCTGGACAGCGTCACCCGGGGCGAGCGCACCGGCTATTTCGAGGCCCTCGTCCGCCTGACCAACGACCCCGATAATAACCGTTACACGTATATACTGAAAGCCAATAACGGCGGCGGGGCACCGCCGCTGGAAGTGGGTACCGGTGAGATTCTCCAGTTACACTGCACTCTCGACAGCATGGCTATAGGCGGGTTGTCCAATTACGCCGACAGCGGAACCGGGGGCTACGCTCTGGAGGTGCAGACGGAGTTTATCGATGAGTATATTCCGGTCGTCCGGCCCGGCACCATCTCGACTCGGTATGTCTTGCGGGGCGACGCCAACGCCAACGACAAGGTTAACATCGCCGACATCACGTATCTGGTAGCCTACCTGTTCGGCATCCCTGCCGGCGCACCTCCCGTAACGATTCAGGGGGGCGATGCCAACGCCAGCCTCAAGGTCAATGTCACCGACATATCCTATCTCATTGAATATCTGTTCGGAGACGGACCGGCTCCGCCCCAACCGTGAGAAATATATGACTTTAAAAAAACCGGCATTTGAAAACGCCGGTTTTTTTATGGATTCAACAACACCGGTTCAGATGACGAACTTGCCGTTGCGGTATATCGTCTTGCCGTCGGCGATGATCTCCCCGCCCTTCTTCAAATCGCAAACCATGTCCCAGTGCAGGCTGCTTTTGTTCTTGGAGCCGGTCTCGGAAAAGGCATTGCCAACCGCCAGGTGACAGGTGCCGCCGATCTTCTCGTCGAAAAGCGTATTCTTGGTGAACCGCTTGATATCATAATTGGTGCCGACAGCCAACTCACCCAGGTAGCGCGCTCCCTTGTCCATCTCGAGCATTGACGCCAGGAACTTCTCGTTTCTTGCGGCGCTGGCCTTGATGACTTTTCCCTTCTTGAACTCCAGCGTGACGTCTTCCACTTCCTGCCCCATGTACACTGCCGGGTAGGTGTAACGGATTTTTCCTTCGGCCGAGGTTTCAATCGGCCCGGTGAAGATTTCGCCATCGGGGAAGTTGTTCTCACCGGCACAGTTTATCCACTTGCGACCCTTGACCCGCAATTTCAGATCCGTATCGTTGGAAAGAATATGAATCTGGTCAACCCGGTTGAGGACTCTCACCAGCCGTTGTTGCTCCCTGTAGACCTTTTGCCAGTGTTTGACAGGGTCGCTCTTCAGCAGGTGACCCGCGCCGAACACAAAGTCTTCATACTCGGTCAAAGACATTCCGGCATCCTGGGCCGATGAGAGCGTTGGAAACTGCGTGCCGCACCAGCGCAATTCCTTCTTGGCGGAGCGTTGATAGAACACTTGCATCACTTTTTTGGTGGCGGTGCGCGCCGTGGCCTGCCGATCGGGGTTGACCCCCGACAAATAGCGGGTATTCTCGCCGCCCCAGATACCCACGTAAGCGTCAATATTTTTGAATTCCACCATGGCCGTAGGCGGTAGCCAGATCAATTGACTTTTATCACCATGTTTCAAAAGATACTCTTCAAGATCGGGTATCTTCATTTTCACGACGGGATGACCGCCGGTATCAATGGCTTCCATGCACACCGCCTTGATCAGAGGCATGGCGGCCGGCTCACCGGCAACCAACAGCCACTGCCCTCTCTTCATCTTGAGCGAATAGTGGATGAGAACTTTTGCGAGCTTTTCAAGACGTGGGTCCATTGCTATCTCCAATCATTTTCGTTTCGAGAAACTGAGCCGTTTATCTATCTGTCGCCGCAGACAACCATCCAACAGCTGCCGGCGGACTACAAAGCTCCTTCTAGTTTCAGGAGTTTCTTCTTGAGCGTCAGGCCGCCCCCGTATCCGCCCAGGCCGCCGGAAGCGACAACCCGGTGGCAGGGGATGACCAGGGGCAGCCGGTTGCTGCCGTTGGCCCCGCCCACGGCCCGCGATGCCTGCGGATGGCCTACCGCCCGGGCGATCTCTCCATAGGTCGTGGTGGCCCCATAGGGGATTTTTTCCACACGGCGAAGCACTTTCTTCTGAAACGGCGTGCCCTCCAGTTCGATCGGCAAATGAAACTTCCGCAACTTCCCGCCCAGGTACCGGCGCAGTTGCGACTCCGCCTGCTTGTTTATGCGGCCCCCGTTAGTCTTTTCATAACCGGCAAAATCCCGCTCGATCTGTCTTTCGAACAAGCTTCTTGACTCTCCCGGCAGAGAAACTACGGCCAGACCTTTCTCGGTTGCCGCCAGCCTGATAACACCTATGGGCGACTTGAACGAATGTACAAAAAGTCTCTTCACTGAGAACCTCCTTCCGTGTGCCTGTCCAAAACCTCCCTTAACTCAGTCAGCGACTCCAGCAAGAAGTCCGGCCTGGCGGACACCAGCTCGGCGCTGTCACCGAAGGGCGACCTGACCGCCGCCACTCTCATGGGGATACTCCTGGCCGCCAGCACGTCGTTCACGGTGTCCCCGACCACCAACGATTCTTCCGGTCGGGCGTTCAGCCGTTCCAGCGCAAGACGAAAAGCATCCGGAGCCGGTTTTACCCGGTTGACCTCGTCACCCCCCACGGATACCGGGAAAATAGAACGCCATTGGAATTTATCAAGAATACCGTCGATATTTGACCGGACCTTGGTCGTCGCGATAGCCATACGGTAACCCCGGTCATGCAGATACTGCAAAACCTCCGCGACGTCGGGCAGCAGCACCGTCGAACGGACAATGACTTCCGCAGCCTTGACGCGGAAATGACGGCGGAGTTCACCGTGCGGGGCATCGGTGAAATGCGGATACATCGTCTCCAGCGAGTATCCGATGAACCTCTTGATAGCCCGGGCTTCCTGCTGGGGAGCACCGACCATTTTGAGAGAGTAATTGACCGCTTCGACAACTCCGATGGAAGAATCTATCAAAGTGCCGTCGAGATCGAAAATAAGATTTCTAATTGTCATTACCAAAGACTGCTGACTTTGCCGCGCACGTTCATCAGGGGTACTTCCTGTACCTGGTCAACTTCTCCCATCCGCAGAGTAGCAGCCAAAATAGAGAATTCGTCCACTGATGTCAACGGCCAATCGCCGAGGGAAGTGAAACCCGGGGGAGCGACGTCGAAACACGGCAGACCGTTTACTATCAGGATGCTCTGGTTAAGTTCGATATGCTCACCTGGCAGACCCAGCACCACGGCCGTGTGGGTCTCCAGGGATTCATCCCGAAAGCGCACGGCATCGTACCGCTCCGGCAGGGCGTGAAGAACCGGCTTGCCAAGAAAGAAAAAGTCATAACGATAGGCCAGCGGGCTGGCCATGAGAAGATCACCTTTGGCATACACGGGTATCAAACCGTTGTCTTCCATCAGGAAGAACTCCGGTAAATTACGCACGAAGAAGTTCACCGGCGCGATTGGCGCCAGCACCTGAATGGCAACGGCGGCCACAAGGACGATCGCCGTCTTCCTCCGGGTGTGGACCACCTTAGTCTGCTTCCTCTTGACCGTGCGGTAAAGATCGACGAAGGTGAAGACGTAAAAAATTGCAGGAAGACCGAACATAAACGCCTTGGCCGTCATGGGTACGGCTACGAAGAGCGAGGCGACGAGAAGGACCACCGCAATGAGCATCACCAGAAATATGAAAAGGCCAAAACTATACTCCTTCCAGTATACATGACCCAATCCGGGAAGCAGGATATTAAGAAGAACGGCGTGTGTCTGGGATTCTCTGAATTTCATAAGCCGGCCTGAAGATACTCCCCGTCAACAGGGCAACCTGCCCCTGGCCGGCCGCCAACGAGCGCCTGAATCTGAACCTGGGAAACTCCTCGATGTACCATTACTTAATTTGACGCCAAAATATGCAGAAAAGTTGCCGACAATGTGGATAATATAACGTTAATTATAAAGGAGACAACAGGTTATTCTTTGAAATGAAACCGGCACGGTAGTTGCAACCAAATGTGCTGGTTAAGCGTATAACCTGCAAAAGGATACAGCCCCCGGGACAACTTCGCCGGGCTTGACTTAGGTTGATTATTAGTTAGCTTGTATATAGGCAGCCGTTGCATTCACAATTGGAGGATCATTCATGTTTCGTTATACCGTGCAGTTGTTTGGCGTCACGCTCTTTGCCCTGGCCGTAATCTGGTTTGCAGGCTCGGGTGAAGCACTTCAGATATCCTCGGCTGCTGAACCGGTTCTGTGGGCTGACACCTTCCACATTGAGGTAGACGATGGCCAGCCTGCCGAAGAGGTCACGTCACAGGACCAGCGCGATACATTTTTCCGCAATATTAAAAAGCTCGATCGGGCGGCGGCATACATTCAAAATCAGTACATGGAAGAAATCGATGCCGGCGAAATGATCAAGGCCGGCATCAAGGGGATGCTGTCAAACCTCGACCGCTTCTCCGTCCTCATGGAGAAGCAATCCTACGACGCCTTGATGGAAAGCACCCACGGCAAGTATGAAGGTTTGGGGATGCAGATCGACGCCCGCGATAACCATATCACCATCATCACCCCGATCGAAGGTACCCCGGCATACCGCAAGGGACTCCGCGCCGGTGACGTTATTTTCCAGATTGACGGCACCACGACTGACGGAATGAAAACTTCCGATGCCGCCAAGCTGATGCGCGGAGAGGCCGGAACCTCCGTCGTGCTCTCGGTGAGACGCGCCGGCATTGCCGACCTGATGGAGTTCGAGATTGAACGGGCCGTGATCGAGTTAAAATCCGTCAACTATTACGGAGTCATACCCGGCACCGACATCGGGTATGTGCGACTGTCGCGTTTCGCCGAAGAAACGTCCCACGAGTTGCGCGATGGCATCAGCTACCTGAA